>CAOJBM010000121.1 GCA_948329525.1 uncultured Mycoplasmatota bacterium | reverse complement strand
GTGAATAATAGATAAAAAATAATTATATGAGGTTTAAAAAATGCTAAAAGAAGAATTTATAGTTGAAGTAAATGCTGAAAAAGCAATATCTTTAAGTGATTTACATTACAATGATAAGTATCGCCAAATGGATTTAGAGTATAAAGATAAACCATCAATAGTATCGGATACAATGTTTAAAACAATGTTTCAAACTGAAAAAAGAATAAAGTATTCAGCTTATTTGATGGGATAGAACAAGGTATTAAACAAGGTGAAGAGAAAACTAAGATTGATATGATTAAATCTATGTATCAAGACAAAATGCCATTAGAGAAAATTGCTAAATATGTTGAAATGTCTGTAAAAGATATAAAAAATATTCTAAAGTTAAGCTAAAAATTTTAAAAGTTAGGTGGCAGTTTTGAATTTAAACATACTGATTTTGGGTATAGTGAAGGAATAAATGTATTTATGATATGAAATACCTGATTTCAAGCTCTTGCGATTGTGGTGTTAGAAAAACATTAGTTTTTAATATGATTATGAAATTATATCTATTAATAAAGGAAAAATATTTAGATGAAAATAATTATAAGCTAATAGGTACTATAAATTAAATTTTAATCATATCTTTTTATAAAGGAGAATGATTATGAAAAATGTTATACCATATACAAAGGAAATAATTTTTAAATCTAATATTGGGGAAATATGTAGTATTTCTTTAGAACATGAAGAAGAAGTAGTAGGAAATTCTATTGAGGGAATATTTAAAGTTAGTGGAGAATATAAAACTCATGAAATAAGTGTTAATAAAGAAGATTTTTCTTACGATTTACCATTTAATATAGAACTTGATGAGGATATTGACACAACTACTATTAATGTAGATATAGAAGACTTTAACTATTCTTTTGCAAGCGATATTCTAAAAGTTAATATTGAATTTTCTGTTACTGGAGAAAGAAAAAAAGAAGAAATTGTGGAAGAAGAAGTAAAAGAAGAAAAAATGGAAGAACAAGATAAAGAGGAATTAAGAAATGAAGTTGTCTTTGATGAAGCAATTTTAGAAAAAATTAATGAAATTGAAAAGAAAGAACAAGAGATTAAAGAAGAAATGAAAGAAGAAAAGAAGGAAGAAGAACCAGAAGAAAAGAAGGAAGAAGTTACAGAGAAAATTAAAGAAGAAGAAAAAAATAATGAAGAACTTGAGTATATAACTTATCATGTTCATATTATAAAAGAAGAGGAAACTGTAGAAAGTATTTGTAAGATGTATAATGCTTCAGAAAGTTTAGTTTCTGAATATAATGATTTAGCTAATATTAAAGCAGGAGATAAATTAATTATTCCAGAAGTTCAAGATGAATAAAAGTTTTGAAGTATTAAAAGAAATATATAAACCTTATAAGATTACTATAAAAGGTAGTACAACAATATTAAATACGACTAGTGGAAATTTTGTCATAAAAAAAAGAAATAATAATATTCATAATCTTTATAATTATTTAATTAGTAGAAATTTTGACTATTTTCCTAAATTAGTAGATGATACAAGAGATGAACTCAATGTTTATGAATACATAGAAAGTGTTAATATGCCTAATGACCAAAAAGCAAGTGATTTAATTAAATTACTAGCCCTTCTTCATAATAAAACAAGTTATAATAAAGAAGTAAGTAGTGATAATTATAAAAAGATCTATGAGAATATTCTTGAAAATATTGATTACTTGCTTTTTTACTATAATGAGACTTTTGATAAATTAGTTAGTGAAGAATATTATAGTCCAGCAACTTATCTTTTTTTAAGAAATTATCAAGCTATCTTTAATTGTTTAAACTTTTCTAAAAATGAACTTGAATCTTGGTATTTAGAAGTAAAAGACAAGACTAAGCAAAGAGTAAGCCTTGTTCATAATAATATAGAATTAGATCATTTTATTAAATCGAATAAAGATTATTTAATTAGTTGGGACAGGGCTATTACTGATACTCCCATATTAGATATTATTCATTTTTATCGAAAAGAGTTTTATAAAATAGAAGCTAGTTCCATTTTAGAAGAATATTTAGCCAATGTGTCTTTAAATTCTGATGAGAAAAAATTATTGTTTATTTGTATATCAATTCCATCTAAAATTGAGTTTAAGGGTAGTGAAAGAGAAAATACTGAAGAGGTAAGAAGAGTTTTAGATTATATATTTAAAACAGAAAAATTATTAAAACCTTACTATTCGGAAAATAAAGAAAAATAATAAACATATTTCAACAAGAAGAATAAAAATATTAAATCTAAATGGTAAGATTAAAGTTATTATCGTTTGGTAAAAGATTAAAATGCTTAAACATAAGACAGCAATAATACTAAAAAAATTAAAACGATTATTGTGGTTATTACAATTATTATTGCAATTGTACATAAGAATCACCTAATTTATAATATGATTAATATTATTTTTGGTTATTGAAATAGAAGAAACAGCTTAGAAGCTGCTTTTTGTTTGTTAAGCAATGTATAATTATACATATTTGATAGAATTATTCTTGACTTGTATTAAATTATTAAGCTATACTTTTAGAT
>CAOJBM010000120.1 GCA_948329525.1 uncultured Mycoplasmatota bacterium | reverse complement strand
TGCTATTTTTGTATCTATTTATTTTCTAACCTTTCATAATTTTGCAATTTCCTTTCAAAAATAATTTTCAAATTTTTATTCTAAAATATACTGAAAAAGGCAATAAATTTTTAAATTTTCTGTGTTATACAAAAATGCCCTAATAATATTAGGACATTTTTGCGAAATTTAAATTAGCTATTTTCGGACAAAAATATTTTTAAATCCTTTGACAATAAAAATCTAAACTTGCGTATTTCACCTTCATTTATTATCTGAGTAGAAATATGCTTTGTAACAATACCTTGCTCCACATCAATTTGAGAAGAAATCTCTTTTTTTATTTGTGCCACAACAGAAATTGAGATGTTTTCTTGAGTAACTTGTGAGCATAACCATACTAATATAGGAAATACATCATTGTAATAAGCTTTTATTTTTGTAATTTCTAAAAGATACTTTTGAATTTTTATATCAAAGTCATTATTTGTCGTATGATAAGTTATTTCTAGTAGTCTATCATATTTATATGACTTTGATATAACTTTAGTAGTTGACTTTTCAGTATCATAGGTAAAATGGATAGAAACATCTTTATTTTTGCCATTGCTATCTAACTCTAATATTCCAGTTTGAAGAAATAAAATACTAGCATCTTCAAGTATCTTAAATTCAAAATCTCTATCAAAACCTGGCTCTAATGTGCTGTTGCGTCTACCTATTACATAAGTATCAGAATAATAACCATCATTTATAAAATAGTAATTTTCTTGTTTACTATCTAATAAAGATATATGTGTTGAAAACAAGCCTGCACATTCTATAACTTTAACTGGAAAATGGACTTCATCCAATTGATCAAACAAATCTTTAAATTTTGCAATCTTAATGTGCTTGTATTTTTCTAAATTTCGCACCCAAATTGCAAAATTTTCTTTACATCTGTTTTCTACAGACTTATTTTCAAAACTAACTTCTTCAAAAAAATTTGACCGTAACAGGTATAACATTATCACTTTAGTTTTGTTTTTTATTACATCACATAAAGATATTATTGTTTCCTGTAAATTTTTGCTTTTAAATTTCATAATTTTCCTCCTTTACAATAATCATTGTTAAAAGTTACTCTATTCAAAACTTACTTATTGGCAAGATTATTAATTTATGTGAATATTCTACCATATTTTACATGATTTTTCAATAAAAATGGTATTTTTTTCTTTAGATACAATACTAATTTTTTACATTATTGAATATATACAAAGCAATTTTATTTATTTCAGTTTGTCCTATTTTAAACAATTTTGATATAATCGACTGATGACCAGTAGTAAACTACTGGTCATCTTTCATAGCAATTTAACTGGGATTTATATCCCTTTCATAGCAATCTTTATTGATTACTTTCTAATACTATGATACTATATTTTATTCCAAAAGTCAATGATTTATACGTTAAAATTTGCTTTTAATTAGCCTATTTATTGCCTAACTCTATTGATATTTTCTCTGCTATTGCATTCATATCACTGCCATCTAACGTACCTATAGTCCCAGAAAAATTAACTCTTAAAATACTAATTTTTTTCATTCTAGTAATTCTAGCCCATCTTAACATATTTCTAAAGCCATTTATTTTAGAAAGTTCAATAATTTCAGTAATATCTCTTTTTTGTTTTTCACATTCTTCTTCAGTTATTCTTTTATCTGTCAAATCTTGTTCTATTTTTACATATTCAGGTGGCTTTTTTGAAGAAATAGGTGTATTTCTTAAATGAAAAATGGACCAGTTTGAACCAGTATTATAATTGAAATTTGGACCAGTTAGTTACATAACCATGTATTAAATTATATTAAAATTTATTAACGTGTCAATACTAAAATGCATTGATAAATCAAGTATTGACACTTATACTAAATTTTAATTTTAATCAATTAAGAGGTTATATATTAATTTTATGTTATTTAAAAATCTTAATTATAAGGTGGTCCATTTTTCACTCGTTAAATACAATAGGAATTACAAATAAATCGTTGTCAAAATTTTTCAATATAACAGCTGGATGCATTCCTCCAAATTCATTTCCTATATTAAATCCAAAATCTAACCAAACAACATTACCCCTCTTAAATAAAACATATTTCATTAATTTTTTAACATCATCTATTGAAATTTTAGTATTGCTAAAAGTATATTTATTTTCTTTGTAATTATAATTTCTATTTATAATGTTTTTTATAATTTTATTAGATTTATTAAAGGTATATTGTGTAATAACGTATTTAGGAAGTGTATAAGTTATAACATTTCTATAAATATAATTATCGTCTTTCTCATTTATAACTTTTTCAGTTTTATCTCTTAACCAAGTAAAGTATAACTTTCCACGTTTTTTATCTGTATCTTCTACTAATGCTTTTCTAAAAACTCGTAATTTTTTTAAACATTCCATATATGTTTTTTTCACTATAATTGCTTTCCTCCTATCAAAGTTTGCTCAATTATATCACATTTTGACATTTTTTCCACAGTTTTTTAATGATTTATTAAACATAAATCAATTCACTGAAAACACCTCCTTTAAAATTTCTTCGTAGCATAGGACTTCGTCTTGACAGAAGTCCTAACCCAGTAGACTTAAGTTAAGTACACTTTAATTT
>CAOJBM010000119.1 GCA_948329525.1 uncultured Mycoplasmatota bacterium | reverse complement strand
TTTAAGAAATTAGGAGAATAAAAATGATATTTAGTATATTAGCGTTTTTAGCATTAATAGTAAGTATTTGCATAAAAGAACGAAAAAAGTCTTTAATAGTTCAATCAATAAATTGTTTATTCGAAGCAATCTACGATTTTATTATTTATGCATACACAGGAGCAATTTTGAGTGTAATTAATTTTATGAGAACATTCTTATTTATAAAAAAAGAAAAATTTAATAAAACTATTTATTTGTTAATTTTATTTATATTTGAGAGTATTATTATAATTAATTGTATAGTAACATGGAATGGGTACATTTCATTATTACCAACAATTGGATCTATAATTAGGACATATTGCTTATGGCAATCAAATATGAAATTAGTTAGAATATCAGGAATAACAACAGGAGTATTGTATGGTTCATACTATATTTATTATAATAGTTGGTTTATGGTATTAGGCGATTTTATATTGTTAGTTACAGGAATTTATGCACTATGGAATAATGATATAAGGAGGAAAAATAAAAATGAAATTATATGTAATTAGACATGGATTGACTAAATGTAATGTTGAAAAAAAGTATAATGGAAGATATGATGAAGATATTATTGAAGAAGGAATAAATCAAGCAATAGAAACAAGTAAGATTGTAAAAAATTTAGATATAGATTTAATTATTTGTTCCCCTATGATAAGAACAAAGCATACTATGGAATTAGTAAATGTAAACAATATAGATGTAATATATGATGATAGATTAATGGAAAGAGATAACGGCAAACTTACACTAACCAAAATAGATGAGTATTATGATAATGAATACTATAATTATTATTCAACAAAACCAATAGAAGGACTTGAAACACTACCACAACTATTTAATAGAGTTCATTCATTTTTAGATGAAATTAAAAGTAAATATAACGATAAAAATATATTATTAGTTACTCACGGAGCTGTTGCAAGAGCTATACAATTTTATTTTGAAAAAATTCCAGAAGATGGAATGCTTCTAAAAATAAGTGGGCAAAAAAATTGTGAAATAAAAGAATATGAAATGTAAGGAGAAATGTATGAAGTTAACAGTAGAACAAGCATTACAAATGCTAGAAAATTTTAGAGGAACAACTCAAAGTGATAGATGGATAGACCATTGTATTTGTGTAGGAGATACGGCAGGAAAAATTGCCCAAGCTTTAAATGAAAAAGGTCATAATGTGAATATCAATAAGACAATAACACTGGGATATGTTCATGATATTGGAAAATACACAGGAAAATCTCATGGGCATGTTATGAAAGGCTATGAATATTTGAAAGAGCAAGAATATGATGATGAATATTGTAATATATGTTTAACTCATTCGTATTTAAATAATGATATTATTTGCACAGCTGGTGGAGTTCCAGATCCTAATGAAAATCCATTTTTAACAGAATTTATAAAAAATCATGAATATACAATGGAAGAAAAAATAATAAATTTATGTGATTTGATGTGCCCACAAGGAGAAAAAGTATTTACAATAGATAAAAGGTTAATTGATATTATGATTAGAAGAGGAGCTTATTCAAATACACAATATCATATTAAAGAAACATATAAATTAAAGGAATATTTTGATAGTTTATTAGGATATAATTTATATGACTTGTTCCCAAAAATAAAAGAGAACTTATAAACAATTAAGGAAGTAAATTATTATAATCTTACTTCCTTAAAATTTTATATTTACTCCAATTTTAAATGTTCGTCCATTTTTTCTAGTCTACGAATGCTACTATTATTTTTTAATAATTCTAATTGTTTTTTAGCTGTATTGTTAAGTTTTACAATTCTTTCACTTTGAGAAATTCCACTAGTTATCATTTCAGCATTTAAATTTTCAAGATTTGCTAAAACAACCAAATGTAAAATGTCTGTATAATCTCGAATATTACCATCTAAATTAGGATTTTTATCTCTCCACTCTTTTGCTGTCATTCCAAATAAAGCAACATTTAAAACATCTGCCTCATTTGCATATACATATTGCTTTTGCTTTTCAGTTAATGTTGGAACAATAAATTCTTTTATACTATCTGTATGAATAATATAATTAGTTTTAGATAATTCTCTTTTTACAGACCATTCAATTTTATTTTGATATGATTCATTAATTTTTAATCTTTCAAATTCAGTTATTAAGTATAGTTTAAATTCTGGACTTAACCAACTAGCAAACTCAAAAGCAATATCTGGATGTGCAAATGTTCCAATGCTATATCTACCACCTTTTGCAATAATTCCAATACTATTTGTTCTTTTTATCCATTGTGTAGGTGACATAGCAAAAGAGTTTTTCCCATATTCAGTTTTAATTTGGTCGAATTCGACCAAATTAAAATTAGCATTATGTAATTGCTCCCAAAGACCTATATAATCAATTGTACTAACTCTTCTTAACCAGTTTTTTACTGTAAAAGATGGATCGCTTGAATTTTGATATTTAGCTAAATCAGTTAATGATATAAAATCTGTTTTATCAATTCTAATAACACTTATAGGTGTGTCTTTTACTATTATTTCTGTTTTTATAAGTTCATTTTTCATAAATAAACATCACTTCCAATCTCTGTAAACTTTGTACATATTTTAAAACAACTGTTTGTAAAAGTCAAGTAAATTTTCAAATA
>CAOJBM010000118.1 GCA_948329525.1 uncultured Mycoplasmatota bacterium | reverse complement strand
ATTAAATTTAAGGAAAACTATTGCTATATTTAGATTTTATGGTATAATTATATCAGTTTAAGGAAACTGTAGCAATAGTTTTCTTTCAGTTTTTAAATACATAGTATTTTGTTGAAGGTTTAAATCGGCTTATTTAAATCTTCTTTTTATTTTTAGTTTTCATTATATACTCTTCTTGTTTTAAAGTACTCTCTAAAATTCTCTTCAGAAATTTTAAAAGCTCTTCCAACTTTCACACATGGAAAATCTTTTCTATGGAATAGCTCTAAACAAGTCTTGTTTCCTATTCCTAATATTTTCATTACATCTGATGTTGTAAGAAAATTACAGAATGTTTGAATATTAGTTCCCATACACATTTCTCCTTCCTCTTGTAAATTTCGTAATTTATATTTTTCTAATACCCTAAGTTACAAGGGCTTTTGTTAGTCGTTGATATAAAATCAAATCTCTGGATTTCCACCACCACCCTATCAAGACTGGCTACACTCATTACGTGCGATGATACTTTTAAACCACTCAAGTTGTGACTATGTAGGAGAGCATTTCTGCTTCTATCTAACAACGGAAATATTCAATTTTCAATGTACTTCTGTATAGTTTTAATAACTATATTATCAAATACTAACAAAAATTATAACATGAGGTATTGCAAATGTCAATAGTTAGTGATAAAATATTTATAGAAACATAACAAAAGTTAGGAGAATTGTTAATGGAGAATTTGGAAATACTTACAGATAACCAATTTTACATAGATAAAATATCAAAACTTAAATTAATTCGATATACATCATTTAGATATAATCAAAAACATAAAGGATATGAATTTTACAATAAACACGAAGAATTAAAATTAGGAGTTCAACTTTGTGATTTTATAAATACGGATTTCTCTTCTTATGAGGATATGAAAAAGTTTGTTGAACAATATAGTATTTGTACTATTGCAGAATTAGGAAATATACCTATTTATAAATTTTATAAAGATTCCGATTATGATGACTTAATTAATAAACTTATAGATAAAACCGCTAAAAAGTTATCTAAAATTCAAAAGGCTTTAATAAAAGATATAGAATACATATATAACCTAAATGAATTAGAAGAATTAAACAATATATCTCCTGCACAAAGATTATACATATTAAGAGAAAGAGAACAAAAAGCAAGAATATTTGAAATATATGAAGAAAGTAAAATAAGGTTATGTCTTAATAATTTTGGAGACTTTACAAAATTTTCAATTATGAATGAAGAAGATGCACAAGAAATTGCAAAAGTTGTAAAAAATGAAAATTTATTACCATATAATTATTTATGCAAAAATATTATTCCTACATTCGTTATAGAATTATTAGAATTAACAACAATAGAAAATATTGAAATAAAGAGATGTAAGAATTGTGGAAAATTCTTTGTTCCAGAAAATAGATCTGATGAATTATATTGTAGTAATATTTTTGAAAATGGAAAAACCTGTAAAGAAGTAGGGACATTTAAAGTAAAACAAAAATTAATGGAAGAAAACAACGATTTAAAAGTATATAGAAATGTTTATCAAAAATTATTATTAAGAACAAGAAGAAATCCTATGAATGATGAATATGAAAAAGAATTTATTGAATTTAAAAAGAAAAATGCAGAGTTAAAAGAAAAAATTAGTAATGGAAGATTGACACAAGAAGAATATATGAAATGGTTAAATGAACAATAAAATAATAGAAAAATTAACCTAATTACCACCAAAGCTATTGATTTATGGTGGCGATTAGGTTAAAATATTTTTGGAGGAAAAATATATGTTATATACGTACAACGAAATAAAAAATAAATATAAAAGCACTTATCAAATACGAAAAGCATTGAAAAATAAAGAATTTTTTAAAATTGAAAAAGGTATATATTCTGATATTCCTAATGTTCATTATTTAGCAGTTATAATGAAGAAATATCCTTATGGAGTATTTACTTCTTACTCTGCTTATTATTATCACAATTTAACAGATGTTATTCCAAACACAATGTATTTGGCTACAAACAGAAATGGAACAACTATTACTTCAGATAAAATAAAACAAATTCGTATGAAAGATGAATTATATAATTTGGGAAAAACTGAAATTGATTATGAAGGAATAAAGATAAATATTTATGATAAAGAAAGAATGCTAATTGATTTAGCTAGAAACAAAAATCAAATTGGATATGACTTATATAAAGAAATTATATCTAATTATAGAAAACTAGCAAATTCATTAGATACACAAAAGATAGAAGAATATTTACAATACTTTGTAAATGGAGATAAAATTTTTGAAATAATACAAGACGAGGTGTTTTAATGGATATATATAAAGCTGTCAACAAATACATATCAGCAGGTTATTCTGAAGATGATGCAATTCCAAAAGTTGCTCAAGATATTGTTTTACTTAAAATTGGAAATAGCAAATATAATAAAAATATAACTGTAAAAGGTGGAGTTGTAATGCATAACATTTCTAAAGATATGCGTCGTGCAACTCGAGACATGGATATAGATTTTATAAAATATTCTTTAGAAGATAAATCGATTCTTAATTTTATAAAAGAATTAAATAACACAGATGATGGTGTAAAAATAAAAGTTACTGGAAAGATTGAACCATTACATCATCAAGACTACGATGGAAAAAGAGTTTACATACAACTAACTGATA
>CAOJBM010000117.1 GCA_948329525.1 uncultured Mycoplasmatota bacterium | reverse complement strand
TTTTTTATCCCGCTGCAAGCAGACGGGGAATTATACCCCTAACAATAACAGTTCAGTGAACTGTTATTGTTTCGATTAAAATCTATTATGTTAAAATGGTTAAAATTTAACAATGTAACTAATCCACTTCAAATATATAATAATAGTGATTTTAAAAATAGAAGTACAAGACTAAAACTTTTAGGGCTTAACAAAAATGAATATGAAAAATGGTATAATAATTTTAATGATGTAGAATTTATAGAATATCGTAAAAACTATGAAGACGGAAAAATAACAATAGACAATAATGCTATTTCGTTTATAGAAAATTGTAAAATACCTCTGATTTTAGTTTCTAATTCGAGCCCTAAATGGATAGATTTTATCTTAAAAGAATATAATTTAGCAAATAAATTTAAATATATATTTCACAGGGAGTATTCAATAGATGATGTAAAAAGCCTAATTACAAAGTTATTGATATAATAGAAAAAGATATAAATGATAAAATATCAAAAGATTCAATAGTAATTGGAGATTCATATAGTGATTATGAATTCGCACGAAATTGTAATCTTGAATTTATTAGTATGTATAATAAAATAAATAATAATATAATGTTTGATAATTTTAAAGAGTTGTTAGAATACATAAATAATGCAAAATTAAGCGAAAATCCAAAAGAAATTGCATAACTAATGGATTTTCGCAAAAAAACTATTTTTAGACAAAATAGTAACCCACTATGCTATTGGCAGAGCCAATAGCGTGGGCAAAGGGATTATACCCCCTTTTGAAACCCCCATTTAAGCAACATACCACAGACTAATCGTAAGTGGTATTGTTGCCTTTTTATTTAAAACAAGTTTAAATAAAAAGAAAAGATACGCATATAGATATTTAATAAAAATATCATTTGTTGTTGCGTATCTTTTATATAAAAATAATCTTAATGGCTAATCTAATGAAAAGCCAAAAAGATTATTTTTTTCTTTTGCTAAAGCAAAAGTATTGATGAATAAAATTACTTTTCCCACTTTCATTTTTACTTTCGTAAAAACAAAACGTGTTCGTAATTTTATTTTTCCTTATCTATAATTTTTCCTGTAATGGTATTATATTTAATATTACTTTTTATTTCCATTTTAGGAAAAACTCCATTATCAAATGATGGATATTTTGATTTATCAAATTTTTCTAAATTAGGTCTAATCATAGGTATTAGCTCTTTTAATCTTTCTAGTATTTCATCATTTGATATTTCTTTATTAGATATTTTTGCTAACTCAATTTTATCAATCAAATCGGCTATGCCACCTTTAATAGAAAAATCTACTTTTCTTCTATCTTCTATATCTTGTAAAACATCAAAATAAAATTTTGAAAAACTTTCTATTTGTCTTTGATAATCTCTTGTTGATCTTCTGTCGGCAAAATCTTGTCCCCAATCTATTTCTATTTCATTATATCCAGCAAGTTTCATCAAATCTACCATACTTAAATTTAATGTTTCAGCAATACCTTTTAAATATAAAACATTTGGTTTTAATCTTTTACCAGATTCAATACGAGATACTTCGGCACAATCCATATTTGCTCTACGAGATAATTCTCTTTGAGATATACCTAAATTTTCTCTTGCTTCGGCAATAACTTTACCTAATTCAGTAGTATTTTTTTTCACTTTAATAACCACCTTTCTTCGTTTCAACTGATATAACTATAACGCAAAGTGTTGTAAAAGTCAATAAAATTGTAATTATGGCGTTGACAAACTCATAATTAAATGTTAGACTATTCCTAGTTGTTGAGTTTTACAACAACAGAAAGGAGGAAATCTATGAATGAAGATTAGACATCTAGAAGTAGCAGATAATATTTGGAAAGATAAAAGAATTCCAAAGGAAACAAAATTGATCTACTCATATATTTATAGTAAAGGATTTGAAAGAATAATTACAGATATAAATGTAGGAGAGATTCAAAAAGTTGTGAACATTAAAAATAAAGGTTTGAGAAAAAGTCTTGAATTATTAGAACAATTAAAATATCTAATATACAAAGAATACTCAAACGGAATGTACGCAATAAAAATTAACTAGAAAAGTATAAATGAACGCTAGTTAATAAAGGCTCGGTAAGATATTTAAGGCTTATATCAGAACCTATCTTATGAAAATAAGATGAATACAAGTTTGAACTATAACATATTTCAAAGAACAAATTAAAAGAAAAAATAAGTGGTTTATAAAAATATGTATGTTATAGCTCAAACTACTATAAAAGGGGAATATTATTCTCCATAGGGGTATTATTGTCTTTTTTTACAATTAAGGCTTGTAGAAATACAAGTTTTTTTATGTGTTTAAAACTATAAACCATTATTACATCAAGCATTAAAATTTGAATAAATGAATTATTAAAAAATTTTAAATAGTATTAAATGAAAGGAATGAGATTATTTATGAGGAATTATTATTAAAAATATTTTGAAAGGGGGTAATTTAGATATGAAGGAAGATGATAAAAATAATGAATTAACACAATTAGAGATAGATAATATTATAGATAAGTCAATTAATTTATCAATTATCTCTTATTTATTAAAAACAAATTTAATTACTGAAAAACAATATTACATTATTAAAGAAAAAATTAAAAGTTTCTATTAATCGCTACAGATTTACAAAAAAATAAGGTATAATCTCAAATTTATCACTTTTTAGAAAATAAAATCTCTCTATGTGCCTTTTT
>CAOJBM010000116.1 GCA_948329525.1 uncultured Mycoplasmatota bacterium | reverse complement strand
AAAGTATTTAATTATGGATTACATTCATATTGGATATCTAAATAACAAATTACAATTTGAAAGTGAGATGAGAATATGAATAATGAAGTTAAAAATGCTATTGAAGTATTTAAAGAAGTAAGAGATATATTGAAAAAGTTTGATAGTAGAGATGAGGCAATAGAATATGTAATAAAGGAAACATAATTATCAAAAGAAGAATGTTCTACTGCTTATGATATTATTATTAAAATTAAAGACTAAATTATAATTTGTTGAAATGTTAAAAATATTTGCGTAACTTCCAAAGAAATTTGGTAGATTAAATAACGATTAAAAAGTAAAATGTTTTGTGAAAGGAGTGATTATATGAATATAGGTCAAAATATTATGAATTTAAGAAAAGGTGCAAAACTTTCACAAGAACAACTTGCTGAAAAAATGGGAGTAACTAGACAAACGATAAGTAATTGGGAATTAGATGAGTCTAGTCCAGATTTAAAACAAGGCAAAGAATTATCTAAAATATTTAATGTAAGTTTAGATGATTTAACTGGAGATTTAACATTTGAATATTTAGATGATGCAGATAGTGATAGAAAAATTACTATAATATCATCAATAGAAAATGTTATAGTAACTTGCAATAAAATTCAATCATCAAATAAATACAAAGGTGGAAAAGATTCACCAAAGTATGTTTTATTTGGAATTGACGAAAGTAATAATACTGTTTTTGGAGTTAATAATACTTTTTTAGGTTGGTATGAAGATAAAGAGCAAATGTCAAAAGAAATTATGGGAATAAAAGACGCCTTTATGTCAGGGACTTTATCATACGAATTAAAGTATAATGTTGAAGTAGAAAAAAAATTAATGGGAATGAAACTTGTTATTAAAAAGTAACTCAAATTACAATTTTTCGAGCAGATTAATTTATAAAAATTAGTCTGTTTTTGTTCCTAAAATTATAAAATTATGCTATATTTATATTAGTTAGTAATTTTTACTACCTACTATTGCTTTTGAGAAAAGTTATTCGACTTCTTCTTCACAGGCACCAATATTATAAATTACCTTGTTTTTACAAGGTTTTTTATTACTTTTATTTTTATTTAGTTGTTTTATACAAGAAAATTAAATTGGTGTAATTATATAAAATAGTTACATTTTTTTATTTATGAATATAATATAACAAAATGGCCTTGACAATTGAACCACTATTCAACTATAATATATACAGTTGAACAACAATTCAACTGAAAGGAGAAAAAATGGAAAAAAGAGAAATTACATGTGATTGCAATATTATACATAAAGACTTAGTAGAGAAAGCATTAAAGAATAAACCAGATGATTATATGCTATCTAAATTATCAGAATTGTTTAAAATAATAGGAGATCAAACTAGAATAAGAATACTTTGGACATTAGATCAAAATGAAATGTGTGTATGTGATATAGCAAACGTCTTAAATAAGACAAAATCATCAATATCACATCAACTAGCCATTTTAAAAAATATAGGTGTTGTTAAGTATAGAAGAAGTGGTAAAGAAGTATATTATAAATTAGACGATGACCATATAAATAAATTATATGAAATAGGTTTAGAACACATAAATCATAAAATAAAGAAAGGAGAATATTGTGAGTAAATATAAATACAATATCAATAACCTAGATTGTGCGAATTGTGCGAGAAAATTAGAAGAGGAATTAAATAAAAATGATAATTTGAAAAATGTAGTAGTAAATTTTAGTACTTTAAAATTATCTTATGAAACTAATGAGGATATATCTTTACAAGAATTGAACAAAATTGTAAAATCAATTGAGCCAGATGTTAGTATAAGTAGAGAAGAAGTAATGCAAAAAGAATATCATTTATCAATCTTAATAGTAGCAGTCTCACTAGGTCTAATCGTATCACTAATTCAAATGCCAAGTATCATCAAGATAATTTTATTAATAATATCTTACTCATTATTACTTTATAGAACAACAATTAATGCAATTAAATTATTATTAAAAAGTAAAACAATAAATGAAAATGCATTAATTACAATTTCTTGTGTAGGGGCATTTTTAATAGGAGAAACATTAGAAGGTATAATGGTTATCACACTATATACAATTGGAAAAATACTGGAAGAAAAAGCAATTAACAATTCAAGAAAATCAATAAAAGAATTACTTGATATAAAGCAACCATATGCAAATAAAAAAGAAAAAAATAAAGTAATAAAAGTAGATGTTGAAGATATAAAAGTAAATGATGCATTAGTAGTAAAAAAGGGTGAAAGAATACCAGTAGATGGAATTGTATTAAACGGTGACAGTTTTCTAGATACATCTGCACTTACAGGAGAAAGTGAATTAGTAACTATAAAAAATGGAGATACAGTATTATCAGGTTCTGTAAATACAGGTAATATTATAGAAATAAAAGCAACTAGCTTATTTGAAAATTCAACAGTATCAAAAATATTAGATTTATTAGATGAAGCAACTGATAAAAAGGCAAAAACAGAAACAATAGTATCAAAAATAAGTAAAATTTATACACCTATTATAATGATTTTAGCAATCATGGTTATAGTTTTATTACCATTTGCATTTGATATAACACATAAAGAAAGTTTATATAGAGGACTTACTTTCTTAGTAATATCTTGTCCTTGTGCAATTGCAATTTCAGTACCACTTTCTTATTTCACAGGAATAGGAGTTGCAAGTAAAAAGGGAATTTTGATTAAAGGAAGTAACTATTTAGATAATTTAAGTAGTGCAAAAAATATTATATTTGATAAAACAG
>CAOJBM010000115.1 GCA_948329525.1 uncultured Mycoplasmatota bacterium | reverse complement strand
TCTCTATAGTGGTCTTATTCCCCATCAGGTCATAGCCGTAGACATAGCAGTCAAGAACCCCTTCTTGATCCCTGTGGGTCAGTTCCATAAGCTGTCCCTTGATGTCATAGTCCATGGGGCTTCCTCCTGTTCTTTTAGTTGATCATTATGATAGAAGTACTATTCCCCTTCTATACACTTGCCTTCAAGTAGTTGTTTATTTTTTTAGTACCAAATTGCATACATATCTAAAAAAGTATCATTGCAATTTAGTAAAAGAAAATCCACAAAAACCCACAAAGAATTATATTCTAAATTCCACTAATTTTAATTTTTTCAATATCTTCTACACTTTCTATCTTACCTATATTCATAATTATCCAGAAATAATATTCACTTCCATTACTATCCATAAGTTTTTCTACAAAATCAATCTTTACATTATTTATTGAAACATTTTCTATTTTACTGTATTCTGAAACTCCCCATACCGGATATATTATGTTTTCTTCTTTCATTCCAGAGAATATACTATGTGCAACATCTGCTCTTATTGTCTCTATATCACTATATTCTGAAGTAGAAATAGTACTATCATATGCTAGTACAGTGCTCCCTGAATAAAAATAATTACTACCTTCTTTAAAAAATTCCAGTTCAATTATTTTGCAATTGCCCTTTTCAAAAACCCATATATAATTTTCGTCAAATACACGGTACAGTTCCTCATATTCATCCTCTCCATACTTTTCTATTATATTTGTTACTCCTTCATCAATACTATTATATCCCTTACTCCCAATTGATTTGACATACTGTGAATTGTATATATTGTTTCCTTGGCAATTACCTACTAGATCTGTTCCTATTAAATTAGTAAAAAGAAAACTTAATATTATAATAAATATCACTCCACTTAATATATACAACACAACAACGTATTTCCTATTTTTATTTATAATGGAAAAAAATAGCAATCCAATAATGACAATTACAATACTTGTAATAATAAAGACAGAATTTCTAAGCATTATAGAGTCAATTGTTGTTATAATTAATATTGAGAAAAATAATAGCATAATACATAATACAAAAATTCCTATGATTAAAAATAGCAAATCTTTGTTTAACTTTTTATTTTTCATGATTTTACTTGCCTCCTTTATAATGAGATATTAAGCATGTGCAGTCCTCTAATATCTTGAATAATATTCAACCTCGAAATCGTATAATAATCATTCGATGTCAATATATTATCAATATTATATCCGCAATATATCACAATATATTTACAAAATTTCTAAACTTCTAAAATCATTTCAGTTTTAGCTTTTTTCGTTTATTATAGAAGAAGTCCATTTATCAGCATCTGTGGCTTTATTCCCTGTTCTTCTTATTTTGGGAAAACAGGAGAAATCTGTTAACCGAGAGTTATGTGCATCCATCGAACCATCCAAGTGTAAGCATACGGAATCCAAAACGGTATTTGTGGTTTGCAAGGTCATGAACTTTTGCAAGGAGTTCTACTTTTGGGAAACGATTGCGTTCAAACATGGAATCATCAATAATCAATACATTTGCACAGTCCTGTGCATCCAGCATAACTATATCATCTTTGATGATTTGCATACTTCTGTTAGAAAAATATACTGAAAGACCTCAACAACAGGAATTCCTCTTTTATTATAGGCATTCGATGCTTTTAATGCTGAAGATATATGAAATCGTGCAAAAAATTTTCTGATAGATTTTGAAGTCTGCTCATCATTCTGGGTTGCTTGTGCTATGCTGTTATTCATAGCATGAGCCTACGGATGGATGATTGTTTATCAATCGCTCAAATATACCAAACCAGATGGTTTCATGCTATTTTGTCACATTTTCAAGGTGTATTAGCACTTATTTAAATGCGAAATTTTAGTTATATATACAAATTATATTCCACATTTAAAACCAAATTCTACAACTCCTAACAACTGTAAAATATATGTATACACTGGTTCCAATACTCCCGCAGTTCCCCCACTTTGAACTAACAGATATATAAATGCGACCGTTATTACTGCTGCATATACTAAACCAGTATTCACATATGCACCAGTTTCTGTGTATATATTTATTCCATTTGCGTCAGTAGTATCCGACAAGCCATATATTTTTACTTGTGAAAAAGGCGACAATCCTATGGAAGAACCATATCCATACATAGTACCTCCCCAGCCAACTTTTATCTTTGAATCAAAACCAATACCCTCTTCTCCTCCCAAATTAATATTTTTATGAGTTTCAAAGATTCCTTCTATTCCCAAAAAAGTAGATACATTTATCCCATCTGTTCCTATTGTTACTCCTATACTTGTAATTTTCGGTATTCCAAGAGAAAAACCATCTGAAACTGTCACTCCACCCATAACAGTTTTCTTTCTTACTAAAATATGTCCACCTGTATGAGTTGTTCTTGTCGTTTCCTCACTGAGATAAACTCCTCCTAAACCGTCAACTGATGTTTCTGGAACTATTATCTCTGTTGTGTCTTCTCCATATATATAATTATTCCACACATAAGATACGCCGTCACAAAGCCCATCCCATCCATCTTTAATAGCCCCTCCAACTTTTTCCATCCACTTTGGCCATGCACCATCCCAATCCACCAGCACCATCGGATTGTTCCAGCAGTACCCATACTCATTCAAAGTATACGGCACTGACGTAAATCCCTTGATGGTATCCACCGCCGCAAACCGTCCTAACTCCGCCCTGTACTCCCTCGCCTGGGCATAGTATGTCCCTGCTGTTTTATCATACTGGTACCCTGTAT
>CAOJBM010000114.1 GCA_948329525.1 uncultured Mycoplasmatota bacterium | reverse complement strand
CATGTTTGACTTTTATATGTTAACATATTTTTAGTTTCCGAACAACTTTAATATATAAATAAACATATTGATTTAGTGTGTGAAATCGGTACTAATATAGATGATGTTGTATCAGTTTCCAAATTAGAATGCATTAGTGAACTAAAGAAAGATTATAAATGTAATTTTATTTCAGAAGAAGATTATGAAGATTTTAAGCAGAAATAATATTTGAAATTAATAAGTTAAATTTAGAAAAAGAGAATTTATGTAAGAACAAAATAAATTCATCTAACTTAGAATGGATAAATCAGTTTTGAAAAATAGGAAGATTGCAAGAAGTTGATAGAAATGTTGTTGATAGTTTTATTAAAAATATTTTTGTAAATGATTATAAGAGTATAGAAATAATTTTTAGGTGGAATGATGAATATAAAAACGTAATAGGGTATCTGAAAAGTCAGAATAATGTGTTATAATTTATAAGGAAAAGAGAGTTATACCTTTAAAAAATTTCATTAAAAATAATTATATAGAAAAAAGTGCTTTTAATGAATAATTCTAATAAAGAAAATGTTCTTAATAAAAGTGTAATCAACTGGTTGATTACGATTTAATTAAGAACACTCTTAAACCCTTATAAATAAAGGGAATTATCCGATTTGGATCTTGCATATTTTCATAAAAAAATGGTTAAAAACACTAAAAAATTATAAAAATATAGTAATTTTGGCACTATTTATAATAAGAATTAGAAAGGTGATTACGACATTTAAGAACATAAGAAAGAGGTGAATATAAATGAAAAATAATTTACAAATAACTACTCATGATTTTTTAATTTATCGCGATGATAATAATGATGTTAAAGTAAATGTGTTATTAGTAAATAATGATATTTGGTTAACACAAAACCTAATTTCCGAACTATTTGGAGTTGGAAGAAGTACAATAACAGAACATATTAACAATATATTGAATAGTGGTGAACTAAATGAAAATAACACCGTCGGAAAAACCGACGTTGATAATTCAAAAAAACCTGTAAAAATATATAATTTAGATATGATTATTGCAGTAGGATATCGTGTTAATTCTAAAAAGGCTACACAATTTAGAATATGGGCAACAAAAGTATTAAAAGAATATTTGATTACTGGTGTTGTTATGGATGATGAAAGATTAAAAAATCCAAATTATATTTTTGGAGAAGATTATTTTGAAAGAACATTGGAAAGAATAAGAAATATCCGATCTAGTGAAAGAAGATTTTATCAGAAAATTACAGATATATATTCATCTTGTAGTGTTGATTATGATAAAGATTCTGAAATTACAAAAACATTTTTTAAAACGGTGCAGAACAAACTTCACTATTCTGTAACTGGAAATACGGCGGCAGAAATTATCTATAATAGAGTTGATGCTAATAAAGATAATATGGGACTTACGAATTGGACAAGTTCTCCTGACGGACCTATTTATAAATATGATGTTGATATTGCTAAAAATTATTTAACAGAAAAAGAATTAAAAAACTTAAATAGAATAGTTACTATGTATCTAGATTATGCTGAATTACAAGCAGAAAATCATAATGCAATGACAATGCAAGATTGGGTAGAAAAATTGGATGCTTTTTTACAATTTAATGGACAAGAAATTTTGCATAATGCTGGGAGTATTTCTCACAAAGTTGCTCAAGAATTAGCATATAAAGAATATGATAAATTTAAGAAAAAGCAAGATGAATTATTTATTTCTGATTTTGATAAATTTATTGAAGATATAAAATTATTAGAAACTTTAGAAAATAATAAAGATTAATTAAAAAAATTACACATTTAACAATAATTATGGTTAACTATATAATCAAGTTGGAGAGTGATTATATGATTAAATATGATATTGAAGAATTAACAAAAAAAATAGAACGTTGTAGAAATGTAAATCTCGATGATGTAAAATTAGAGGATGTAGATGAAATAAGTTCTATAAAAATAGATAGAAGAAAGCCTAGTGAGGAAAGAATCTTAGATTTTTAACTAAAGTTAAAAATCCTTATATATTTAAAGTGAAGGGGAAATTAGTTAGAATAAGATTTTCAGATACAGATGAAACAGCTGAAGATTGTTTAACTAGAGTATTAGAAAATTTATATAGATAAAAAAGGAGTAGATAAATATGAAAATAGAAATACCAACCATTAAAAATTTAGAAGAAATAGATAAAATAGCTTTGCAAGTTCATGAATGTCATGTTAAGTTGAGGCCGGATATTTTCGAGCATACCGATAGTATTATAAATGGTCAAGAACTTGCTAATATGATAGAGAATAGTGAAATTTTTGTGGCTAAAATAGAAGAACAAATTGTTGGATATATTATCTTATCTTCAAGAGAAGGAAAGAAGAATGGTTATAGATACAGAAAAGAATTAGATATCGATGCGATGGGTATTGATGAAAATTACAGAAATCAAGGTATTGGTAGAGAGTTATTGGAATACATAAAAAAATATGCTAAGGATAATAATTATACTGATTTGAGATTAACAGTCAATGAAGAGAATGAAAACGCTAGGCATTTATATGAACAGGTAGGATTTAAAATTAAAAATATTGCATATTCTATGCAATTAAAATAAATTTTTAGGAAGTGATAATGATGAACGACAATAATTTACAAAATTCGACAAATATAAACTGGGTAAGGAGGATTTAAAGAAACACCCCAACAAACCCTTATAAATAAAGAGTTTACTCAAAATGAGTTTTTACACTTTTGAGTAAAAATAAGAAAAAAGAGGTGAAAAATGAACAATTTAGAGGAGAAAAATAATTTACTAATATATAGAAATAAAGATGGCAATATTATTGTTGATGCAATATATAAAGATGAAACATTATGGCTTACACAAAAAGGAATGTCAA
>CAOJBM010000113.1 GCA_948329525.1 uncultured Mycoplasmatota bacterium | reverse complement strand
AATTTAAAGCAATTGAAAAACACATAAGTTTTATAAACTCATGCGTTTATCCTGAAATATATAAAGATTTTGCTTTACTATTGTGTAATAGTTATGAAAAAATGGAAGAATTAGCAAGAGGAAATAAAGAACGAGAAGAAGTAGTAAAGTTGGTTAAAAGTTTGGGAGCTGATGATAGTTTATCAATGCAGAAATAAAAAAAATATGAGCGAATAGATTCTGAGATGGCTAAAGAAGAAGCAAAAGGAACAGGGATTTGAAGAAGGCAAACAAGAAGGAATTGAACAAGGGATTGCCAAAATAGGATCAATGATAATAATATCACTATTGATATTATCGCTAAAAGTGCTGATATGTCGATAGAAAAAATTAAGCAGATTTTGGAAATAGATAAATAAAATAATTTTTAATAAATTTAAGTAAAGAACTCGTTTCTTTGCTTTTCTTGTGTTATAATTCTAAATATGAAAGAGGGAGAATATGACAATTGTTAGAGCAAAAGAAAAAGGTAATTTAGTTGTAATAAGTGGTCCATCGGGAGCAGGAAAAGGAACAGTTATTAATAGATTATTAGAAATGAATAAAAATCTTTATCTTTCTATTTCTGAAACTTCAAGGAGTATTAGAGGACAAGAGAAAAATGGAGTAGAATATTATTTTGTTACAAAAGAAGAATTTAGGAAGAGAATTCAAGATAATATTTATCTTGAATATGCAATTTATAATAGTAACTATTATGGAACTCCCAAAGATAGAATTAACGAAATGTTAAATAAAGGAATTGATGTTATTTTAGAAATTGAAATTCAAGGAGCAGTAAAAGTTAAAGAATTAATTCCTGATGCTTTGTTTATCTTTATCATGCCTACTAGTTTAAAAGAATTAAAGAAAAGAATAATAGGCAGAAAAACAGAAACGCAAGAGAAAGTAGTAGAAAGATTTAAAAGAGCTTATCAAGAGATTAATGAAGCTTCCAAATATAACTATGTAGTTGTGAATGATGAAGTGGAAAAAGCAGCAATGAAAGTTAACTCGATTATTCATGCGGAAAAATGTCGTGTTGATCGTATTGAAGAAATTTATCTTAATAATTTAGAAGAAGAAATTCATGAATTATTAATAGATAAGGATTTCAATAATTTAGAAAGGGAGATTGGATGAAAAAGAATATTTTAAATGTTTTTAGAATTTTATTGACAGTAATTTTCACATTTACATATTTTACTTCCTTGAGTCTATTATTAACTTTATTTATTGTAAAAGATGCTTTAAAAAATGATATGCTTAAAGAAATAATTTTAGGAACAATGAATACTAAAACTATAAGTTATGAAATAGATAATAAGACATTAGCTTATTTAGATGTTGATGATATTATTAGTGAGATAAATAAAACTAATCCTGAAATAGAAATTAATAGTGAGTTAGAAAGTTATTTAAATGAATCTTTTAAAGATGTTTTAAAAGAGCATGATATTCCAGAAGATACTTTAAAGTATGTCTTAGAAGATGAAGAAAATAAAGAAATTATCGCTACACTTATGCAAGATACGATTAATTATACTTATGGATTAAATGATAATTTAGAAATAGCTAATAAGGACATTGAAAAGTTAATAAATAACTCAATAGATATTTATGAAAGCAAAAATAATGTAACTATTAATAGAGAGAAAATTAATAATTTATCGCAAGAATTTACAGAAGAATATAAGAGAGTTCTTAATAATACAGAAATAGAGGAAGTAGAAGAAATAAAAAATATCATTAATACTATTTTTAATGGAAAATTATTTAATTATGCTTTATGTACTTTTATTATTTCTTTTATATTATTAATTGTTATAAATATGAAATATATTAAAGTTTTTCTTAACTTAGCAATTCCTTTACTTATTAATGGGGTAACATATATATCTATTTTCTTTGCTTTAAAAAACTTAGGTATTTCTAAAAATATTGTTTCTTTACAAAAGAGTATTTTAAAAGTAGGAATTATTGTTAGTGTGTTAGGACTTATATTATTAATAACTTATATAATTATAAATAAAAGATCAAAAGAGAAGGAGATTGTTATATGAGAAAAGTAACACCGATTACATTATTAACTGGTTATTTAGGAAGTGGTAAAACAACTTTAATTAATCATATTTTACAAAATGAAAAGGGATTAAAAATTGCTGTTATTGTTAATGACATTGGTGAGGTTAATATTGATGCTTCTTTAATTGAAAAAGGCGGTATTGTTGGGAAGAAAGAAGAGTCTTTAGTAGCGTTACAAAATGGTTGTATCTGTTGCACTTTGAAGATGGACTTAATAGAACAAATCGAAGAAATAGTTAACATGGATAAGTTTGATTACATTGTTATTGAAGCTTCAGGTATTTGTGAGCCAATTCCTATCGCTCAAACCATAACTATGTTAGAAGACTATATTAATACAGAATCTCTTCCTAGTGATGTAAGACTAGATAGTGTCATAACAGTTACTGATGCTAAAAGACTAAGTGATGAATTTGATAGTGGTAGTACTTTATTAAATACCAAAATAGAAGATGAAGATATCGCAAATTTAATTATTGAACAATTAGAATTTTGTAATATTGTTATTTTAAATAAAGTAGATGAAGTAGATAAAAGTGAGTTAGGAAGAATTAAAAGTGTGATTAAAACACTTCAACCTACTGCTAAAATAATTGAAACTAACTATTGTAAAGTTGATTTGAAAGAGTTATTAAATACCCATTTATTTAATTTTGAAGAGTCAGCCTCAAGTTCTGGTTGGATTAAATATTTAGAAAATCCTGAAGATGAAGAAGAAAGTGAAGTAGATGAATATGGCATAGGGACTTTTGTGTACTTTAATCGTGATCCATTTAATCGAAACAATAACAGTTCAGTGAACTGTTATTGTTAGGGGTATAATTCCC
>CAOJBM010000112.1 GCA_948329525.1 uncultured Mycoplasmatota bacterium | reverse complement strand
TTATTCTTTAATTGTCTAATTATTCCCAATATATCTTTTACACTAAAAAAGTATTTTTCTGCTTTTGTTAATGGCATATTATTGTTATGTTTATATACAATTTTATCTACAAATGTTAGCATATCAGATACTTGAAATAATCTTTTTTCCTTATGATTAAATTCAATTCTATGTTCTACATTATTTTTTGTAATTAGTAATGTATCTATAATAGAACCTAATGCTTCTTGTCCATTATCATAGTAAACAACTACTTTCTCAAACTCGTTCATATAATCATTTATAGAATTGAAAAATTTGCTTATTTCAAGTGCTAATTCTCTATTTAATTGTGCTTTATTATTTTTAAATCTTTTATCAATTATAACTGTATGTATTTTTACTTTTACTCTTTTTGAAAAGTAAAATATAGACCAAAAAATATCTTTTCTTTGTTCTAATTTAAAATATGAATAATCTCCTCTTTTAGCCACTAAATCTGCTAAATGTATCATTCCATCATAATTAGCCTTTTTTAATCTAGTATTTAGATATTCTAAGTCATTAGTTATTGAATCAGCACTTTCATGAAGTGTAAATGAAACTCCATATAATTCTGAACTCCCATCTACAAATCCAAAATCTCCACTTTCATCAATAAATATATTAAGTCTTCGCTTTATTTCAATCACCTACACCTACTTTTCTGTCTATTTTATAAAATATAATGTCTACTTCCATCCTTTTCCTTTTTTATTTTCAATTTTCCTCTATAGCCCTTCATATCATCTTTTATATATAACAAATTGTATAGTGTATTTAATAACATTATAGATACTATTTTTTGATTAGAATACTTTTTACCATGTTGAGTAGCATGTCTTCTAATAGCTTTATTATTATTAATTACAATATTGTTAAAATTAACATTATCAAATAATATATTTAAATTACTATTTAACATTTCTAAATAAAATAAATCCAAAAAATTACATTCTCCTATACTTTTTTCTTTAAATAGTTCTATTATAGGAAGAAAGATATCTGTACGTTTAGTTTGTTTTTTATCAGCTATATAATAGGCTAACTCGTCATCTATAATTGAAATAATAGCATTATTAATTAAAGAGTATTGCCTATTATAAAAACTTTGTTCAATCTGCCTAAAAATAATAATGTGTTTTCTATTTATTTTTAGCTTTATGTCATAAAAAAGATTTTGCATTCGTTGTTTATTAAAATATCTTTTCATATAATCATCAAATTCTTTTTCAGAACTTACATTTTCAAATATCATTTTTAATTCAGCTGTATCAATCTTGTATGGCATTGCCCAAAAATATTTTGATAGATATTTTACATATGACAAATAATTCATTATGCTATCTGGATCCTTTTTTACCTCTTCAATTTGTAATGCCAATTGTTTCATTGGAGCCATTAAATTGTTATAAAACTTTGAAAAATCAAATTGATTAAATGCTCTTTTTATTTGTTCACTTAATTTTTTAGTGTACTCAGATATATATTGAATTGCTTGTGCTGCAGGTTTTGCTATTTCTTCTATTTTATTTATAGCTTCTACAAGTTCATTATTGGGTTGGTGCATATGCTATATCTCCTATTTACTATTTATTTTCCATCATCCATTTATACAACTCATCTTCTGTAACTTTTCCTTGTTTATAATCCCTTATTTTACCTTGTGCTGTTTTCTTCCAACTATCAAAATCTTTTTTTAGTTTCTTGTTGTTATCACTTCTAGCTACTTCCATAAATTTCTTTTGATATGCTTTTCTATATTCTAGTAAAGCAGGTATCTTTTCTAAATTTTGTTTATATGTTTGTTTTGCTCCTTTTTCTCTACAAAGTTTTCCATCTTCGTTTGGTAAATCACAGTATAATTCATCTTGCCTAATTGATGGAACAAAGTATCTATCGCAATATTGACATTTTTTTATTGGTAAATTAGAGTTTTTTACAAATTGCTCTAAGACTACAAATGCAATATTACTTAATTTTTCACTTGTATATACATTAGTCATTTTTATAAAAGAGTCATTTTTATCTAGTTCTCTAGTTAATTTTTCTAGTGTTTGATTACCATATTTTAAATATTTATCTGAATATGTATCTAAAATAACCTCTATATTGCTTGAATATATATATACGTCATTATGATGAGTAACCAATGAGGCTATCAATTTCGAAGTTGGTTTACACTCTTTTAATTCTTCGTTTCCGTTGAGATTATATATGAAATCTACACATCTTCTAAAATTATATTGTATATCTGTTAAATATCCATAACTATTTTCATATACAGTTTTCATTATTTTTATCAATTCTTCTTCATTTGAATATGTATTCATTAGTTCTTTATTAGGTGTATATTCTTTTAATAATTCGAATCCATACAAATAAAAAAATGTATCATAAGCAGTATTAAAACTTGAAAAGTCTGCATTTAATAAACTGATTAAAAATCTTCCAAACTGTTCAGCGAATGGGTAAAGAATAGTAGCTGGGTGTTTTGGTGCTGAATCTTTTCTACTTGGTTTCTTTTTATAAAAATCTTTTTCTTGAACGATTCTTCTTTTATGATTTTCTAAATCATCATTAAAATCAGTTTTATACATATATACAGGTGTTGAATAGTATTCTTCTTTAGAATCAACATCAAACCATATGTAAAATCCTTCATTAAAGGAATATTGAGGTAATTTTTGCATTATATAATCCCCCTAAAAATTAAATGTGAAATATTTTTAATTTATTTTTGAAATATGTTGACAATTATAAAATGTGATTGTATAATCAATATACAATTTTAAAAAGTTTTGATAAATCTTTCACAATATAGTTATACTACATTGGAAAATGATTGTCAAGGAGAGGAGGTAAAAATTATGCAGAATTTAGAAGAAATTGAGATAAAATTATACTCAACAGATGAT
>CAOJBM010000111.1 GCA_948329525.1 uncultured Mycoplasmatota bacterium | reverse complement strand
AACAGTTTTTCTATCTATTTTTGTGTTTTAAATTATTTTCCTCTTTTTTTCTGGATTTTCTTCTATTTGACATTAATTTCGATTTTCTTCTATTTGTTAATTTCGATTTTCTTCTATTTGTTAATTTCGATTTTCTTCTATTTGTTATATTTCGATTTTCTTCTATTTGTTTTTTGATAATTCATCATAATATACAGCTTGAGCGGCAGTAATATAAGGAATTAACCAAATATATAAAATACCAAAAGTAAGAGCTCCTAATAAAACCCATCCAATAAAACTTAAACAAAATAAGAAGTAATCCATTTTATAACCATTCATTAGCTCTTTACTTCTTCTTAATACTCCCATAGCTGTAATTTCTTTATTTTCAGCAAAAATATAGTTAACCATAGAATAACCAAGTGCTATAATAATTCCTGGGATAATAAATAAGATTAATCCAAGAGATGTAAATATTCCAACTAATAAAGAAATTACTATTATTACTAAAATCTTATCATAGTACTCTTTTAAGTAATCCATATTAGCTTCTTTTCCTCTAACAATCTCCAAAACATAACGAACTATCCCTATTTGCATTGGTAATAATGCTATTGTTGCTACAGAAGAAATAGCTTTTCCAATAGAACTATCTTTAAAAATAATTGTAATAAATAACTCGATAATAAAAGTAATTAAAGCAACAAATAAACTAGGTTTCCAAATATTCCACATATTATTATGAGAAATATCTTTAGCTTTTTCCTTTATCTCACTCCAATTCATAACCTACCTCTTTTCTAAATTAATAACTATATTATACAATTACTAATCAATAAAATTTATTCTTTTAAGTAATTCTTTATAACAAGGATAGTCAAAAAAGGACTTATCTATATTATTTTCAATGAACTTTTCAGCATCACTCTTAGCTTGCATTAATATTTTATAATTTCTTTTTAAATCTCCTATTTTAAAAGTCATATCACCACTTTGTTTAACACCAAATAAATCTCCTTGTCCACGTAACTCAAAATCTTTCTCACTAATATAAAAGCCATCATTACTCTCTTCCATTACTTTTAAGCGTTCTATTTCACCATTACAAATTAAATAGCAATAAGATTGAAGTTCATTTCTTCCTACTCGACCTCTTAACTGATGAAGAGTAGCTAAACCAAATCTTTCGGCATTAAAGACCACCATTATTGTAGAATTCTTAACATCTATTCCCACTTCAATAACTGTTGTGCTAATTAAAACACTAATCTTCCCATCTTTAAAATCATTCATTATTGTTTCTTTATCACTAGCTTTCATCTTTCCATGTAAAACTTCTATCCGATATTTATTATTAAAAGCTTCTAAAAACTTTTCTCTTAATTTAACCACATCATTTAGTTTAGTATTTCCCTCTTCATCATCAATTAAAGGTGCTACTACATAAGCTTGATGTCCACTTTCTAGTTCTTGATACATTTTTCTTAAAACATCTTTTAGTTCTTTCTCTTTTTTAACTTCCGTAATAATTTCTTTTCTCCCATTTGGTTTAGCTTTAATAATTGAAGTATCCATGTCTCCATAAATAGTTAGAGCATAAGTTCTAGGAATTGGTGTTGCACTCATATATAATACATCACACATAACACCTTTATTTTGCAAATTACTTCTTTGATTAACACCAAAACGATGTTGTTCATCGGTTACAACTAAACCTAAGTTTTTGAAAGTAACATCTTCACTAATAATAGCGTGAGTACCTATTAAAATATCTATTTTCCCCTCTTTTAAATCTTTTAAAACTAATTCTTTTTCTTTCTTTTTCATACTACCAACTAATAAAGAAATATTTACACTTGTATCTTTTAACATTTTTCTAATACTTTCATAATGTTGGGTTGCTAAAATCTCTGTTGGAGCCATTAAAGAACTTTGATAGCCACTTAAATAATTAATATACATAGCAATGACACTAACAACTGTTTTTCCACTACCAACGTCTCCTAATAGAAGTCGATTCATTCTTTTCTCTTTTGTTAAATCATTATAGATATCTTCCACAGCTCCTAGTTGGTCATTAGTTAAACTAAAAGGAAGTGTAGATATAAAATCACCTATTAAACTCTTGGAAACATCTCTTTTTAACCCTTCACTATTTTTTGTATACTTATAATTTAAATAATTAATTTTAAACATAAAAAGAAAAAATTCTTCATAAATAAGTCTTAACTTACTTCTTTTTAAATTAGCACTACTAGTTGGATTATGGATTTCTTTTATAGCATCTAACTTCGGAATAAAACTATATTCTTCTTTTAAATATTCTGGAACATAATCATTAATATCAATACGACTTTTTAAACATTCATTAATTATTTTATGAATACTACTATTATTAATTCCATTTACTAAATGATATACTGGTTCTATTTTCGTTCCGTTTATAACTTCAAATTTAATATCACTAGCCGTAAAAGTATTTTTCTTCTCATCATATTTACCTACTATGGTAATATTCTTACCAATTTTAATATTATTCTTTAAAAAAGCTCGATTAAAAATACTTACTGTTGTAATTTTTCCTCTTGCATTAAAGCGAAAAGACAAGCGATTTAAATTTCTTTTAATATAATTTACTTTTGCTTCGCCCTCAATAACACCAGTTACAACAAGCACTTCACCACTATTATTAAGCTCACTAAGTTTATAAACATTATAGCGATAAGGATAATAAGTAATTAAATCTTCAATCGTTAATAAATTTAGTTTTTGCAATAATGTCAATGTTTTATCTCCAACGCCTATTACATCATTTAGATTCATAAAAATGTCCTCCTACTTCATTATATAACATGAACAAGTGTTTGTAAATATAGAAAGGTTAAAATTTTTTTTGATTTTTTGCAAATTTTTATGTGAAAAATTTTTGAAAAGTTCTCTATTTTAAAAATGAATAATTAGTA
>CAOJBM010000110.1 GCA_948329525.1 uncultured Mycoplasmatota bacterium | reverse complement strand
TGATGTTGTAACACCTTGTGATACCCCGTCTGCTCTGCAGCGGGGTGGTTCATTTTTATTGATGATGGCTTAGAAATTCTTTTCCCACCTTTACAAGTAGCTTACTATGCTGCTGGAGAAGTTAGAATCTTAATACCTTATAATGAATTAGTTGGAATTATAAAAAATGATTATTTAAAATATAGCAAAAAAGATAATGTTATAAAAAATACTAAAAGAAATCTAGATGAATTTAAAGACAAAAAATTAATTGCTTTTACATTTGATGATGGACCAAGTTATATAGGAACAAATAAATTACTCGAAAATTTAGATAAGTATAATGCTCGTGTAACATTTTTTGTTTTAGGTAATCGTATTACTAATTATAAAGATACATTAAAAAAAGCATATGACATGGGAAACTTAATAGGAAGTCATACTTATAGTCATCAAAATCTTTTGCAACTCGATAAATATACTATTTTAGAAGAAATAAAGAAAACAAATGAAGCGATAAAAGAAATAACAAATGAAGATACTTTATATCTAAGACCTCCATATGGAAATATAAATTTAGATATAAAAGAATTAGCTAATATGTACACAATATTATGGGATTTAGATACGGAAGATTGGAAGTACAAAGATAAAAATAAAATATCAGATTACGTAGTCGAAAATGCTCAAGATGGTTCGATTGTACTATTACATGATTTATATGAAACTTCCGTTGATGGGGCATTACTTGCTATGGAAAAGTTGCAAAATGAAGGTTATGCTTTTGTAACAATAGAAGAAATGGCGATAATAAAAAATAAAAAGTTAGATAAACAAGAAAGCTATTATAATATTAAGAATTAGTTCAAAGGAGGTTTATAAATGAACAAAATAGGATTTGATAGTGAAAAGTATTTAAAAATACAAAGTGAAAAAATTTTAGAAAGAATTAAAATGTTTGATGACAAACTATATTTGGAGTTTGGAGGAAAAATATTTGATGATTACCATGCTGCAAGAGTTCTACCGGGTTTTAGACCAGACAATAAAATAAGATTATTACAACAATTTAAAGATGATTTAGAAGTAATATTTTGTATTAATGCTTCGGATATTGAAAAAAGTAAAATAAGAGCCGATTATGGCATAAGTTACGAGTTAGAACTTTTAAGGTTGATTGAAAAATTGCAAGGACTTGGTATTTTAATCAATAGTGTTGTAGTAACAATGTATCATGATGAAAATAATATAACACACTTAGAAAAGCTATTAAAAAAGAAAAAAATAAAAATGTATATCCATCGTCCAACAGAAGGATATCCTGACGATGTTGATTTAATTGTAAGTAAAAATGGTTACGGAAAGAATCCTTATATTGAAACAACGAAAAAATTAGTTGTTGTAACAGCTCCCGGTGCTAATAGTGGAAAACTAGGAACATGTCTTTCCCAACTTTACCATGAATATAAAAAAGGAGTCAAAGCAGGCTATGCCAAATTTGAAACATTTCCTGTTTGGAATCTAAGCTTGTTAAATCCCGTTAATATCGCCTATGAAGCAGCGACTGTTGATTTAAAAGATGTCAATATGATTGACCCGTTCCATCTCGAAGCATATGGCATTAATGCTGTTAATTATAATCGAGATATTAAAACATTTCCTATCTTAAAAAATATTTTACTAAAGATTACCGGAAAAGAAATCTATAAATCCCCTACAGATATGGGTGTTAATATGATCAAAGATTGTATTATTGATGAGGAAGTTATTAAAAAAGCAGCAACAGACGAAATTATTAGAAGATACTATAATACTTTATGTGATTACAAACAAAAAACTTGCGAAGAAGATGCTGTTTCGCAAGCCAAATCTTTAATGGATAAACTAGAATTATCATTAACAGATAGAGAAGTTGCTAATGTTGCCTTAGAAAAAGCTAAAGAAAAAGGTGTCAATGTTTTAGCTATTGAACTAGATAATGGCAAAATTATAACTGGTAAAGAAACTAAAATCCTTAGTTGCGCCTCATCGGCTTTCTTAAATGCGATTAAAGAAATTACAGGTATCCCTGATAAAGAATATTTGCTATCCCCAGCTATACTAGATGGAATTTATAAAATGAAACAAAAAACATCATATAATACATCTTATTATTTAGACTTACCAGAAGTTCTGATTGCTTTAAGTATTTGCTCTGTTACTAATCCAATTATTGAAAGAGCAATCAATGAGTTAGAAAAATTACGAGGTTGTGATGCTCATTGTAGTTATATTATTGGTAAAAGTGAGTTAAATGCTTTAAAAAATTTAGGAATTAATTTAACTTGTGAACCAAATATGTAGAAATTATTTCTTATAACTAATATCATAATTACTAGGACCTTCGATACATTTTCCATCTAAGTCGAACCTACTACCATGACATGGGCAATCCCATGTCTTTTCTTCTTGATTAAATATTAAACCACATTTTAAATGAGGACATCTATTGTAAACGATATGTTCTTTATTATTTTCATCTTTGTAAATGGCGATATTTTCCCCATTTCTTTTTTCAAATTTAACATTTTGGTTATACCATGATTTGTTTTTGTTAATTTTTGAGCCGAAAAAAGACTTAATATTACTAACCGTATCAATAGGGAAATTTAAGAAACTGTTAACTGTCAAATGTCTTTTAGGGTTAAATAATTCTTGGTAAATATTTTCTTTCTTTAAGATTAAATCACTTAATATTTTTCCTGCAAGACTACCATTTGTCATACCCCAAGTGTTGTAACCTGTCCCTATATACAAATCTTTTTCTAATTCTCCAATATAAGGTAATTTATCATTTGTCATAATATCTTTATTTGACCAAACAAAACAAGGTTTTTTGTCTATCTTATTTAATAATTCAGCAAAATTTTTACTATCATTATTTTTAAATCGAAACAATAACAGTTCAGTGAACTGTTATTGTTAGGGGTATAATTCCCCGT
>CAOJBM010000109.1 GCA_948329525.1 uncultured Mycoplasmatota bacterium | reverse complement strand
GGTTATATCCATATTTATATATGGTATTTGGAATTTACTTTGTAAATTTACGATTAATACATCTTCTAAAAATAATAATGGATTTATTTGCATTTTTTCTTTTTTCATTATATACTATGTTTAAAATTAAATTAAAGGAGATTTTTATGACTAGTAAACAAAGAGCTTATTTACGAGGACTAGCAAATTCAGTTTCTGCTATTTTACAGATTGGAAAGAATGGATTAAATGATAATTTAATAAAACAGGTAGATGACGCTTTAGAATCTCGTGAGCTTATTAAATTATCTGTTTTAGAAACGGCTCCAGAGGATAGTCGTGTTCTTGCTGAAAGTCTTGCCTCTTCTACTAATTCTTTTTTGGTACAAGTTGTTGGAAATAAGATTACATTGTATCGTGCAAGAAAGAAAAATCCAAAAATTGTTTTACCTTAAAAGGAGCTTGTAATGTTATATATTAATGAGAAAAAATTAAATTCTATTTGTTTAAATAAGGATAATTTTGCTATTTTAATGGATTTTGACCGTACTATTACTTCAAAAGATAGTCTTGGTTCGTGGTCAGTTTTAGAAAATCCTAAGTTTATGAGTGAAGATTTTAGGATTGAATCTAAAAAATTAGTTGATACTTATTATCCTTATGAGTTAGATTATTCCATTTCTAATGATGTAAAAGCAAAATATCTTAGTGAATGGTATTATAAAAATATGGATTTGTTATATGAATATAATTTGACTAAATCTATTTTGTTAGATTGTGTAAATGATTGTAATGCTAAGTTTCATGATGGTTGTAAGGAATTTCTGGATTATATGTATAAGTTAAATGTCCCTATTGTTATTATATCTGCTGGAATTGGCAATGTTATTATTGAATTACTAAAGAAATATAATTGCTTTTATCCAAATATTAATGTTTTTAGTAATTTTATTCAGTTCGATAATGATAAAATGGTGCGTTTTTCTGATAATATGATACATACTTCTAATAAATCTATGTCTGTTTTGCCTTTGAATTTACAAACTAAAATTTTATCAAAGGATTATGTTTTAGTTTTTGGTGATTTAGTAGAAGATTTAGATATAGTTAAGGGTATTGATTTTAATAGTGTTTTATCTTTTGGTTTTTTAGAACATTCTATAAAAGAAAATTTGGCATTCTACAGACAATCTTTTGATATAGTTTTAACTGATGGTTCTTCTTTTTTTGATGTAAACGATATTTTATATAAGTTACAAGCAAATTAGTTTATGCTAGGTTTGCTTGTTTTTTGTATAATGTTTAATTATTTTCTTATACTATTAGTATAGGAGGTTTTTTTATGTTTATTCCATCTGCAATCTATTATGAATGTGATATTTTAAATTATCCTCTTGGTAAACAATTGATGAAACAATACGAAAATGTACCTAAATTTGTAATTGAAAATCATAATAATATTTATGAAATGCGTAGTAAACAAAATTCTGAGTTTACAAAGATGAAGAAAAATCTTATTATTGGTATTAGAAAAACTCATAAATTTGTAGAAAATCATAAGGTTTCTGACTTTTTAGTTCCATATACTTCTTCTGGTTGTACTGCTATGTGTATGTATTGCTATTTGGTTTGTAATTATAATAAATGTGCTTATTTGCGTTTGTTTGTAAACCGTGAGCAAATGCTTGATAAGATTATAAAAACTGCAAATACCTCTTCTTCTACCTTAACTTTTGAAATTGGTAGTAATAGTGATTTAATTTTAGAAAATTCTATTACAAATAATTTACCCTGGACTATTGAAAACTTTGCTTCTTCTAATAAGGGCTTTTTAACATTTCCTACTAAATTTGATATGGTTGACCCTATTTTAGATGTTAAAGGAAAAGAAAGGGTAATTGTTCGTATGAGTATGAATCCTTCTGAAATTATTAAAAAAGTAGAGTTTGGAACTTCTCCTTTGGAAAATCGTATTACTGCTATTAATAAGCTACATGCGGCTGGATACCCAGTAGGAATTTTAATTGCTCCTATTATTTTAGTTGATAATTGGCAAGAACTTTATGAGAATTTGTTAATTGAATTAGCTAATAAATTATCAGCTAAAGTAAAAAAAGACACCTTTTTCGAGTTAATTTTTATGACTTACAGTTATGTGCATACTAAAATTAATGAAGAAGCTTTTCCTAATGCTATCTCTTTATATGATAAAGAGATGATGTCTGGTAGTGGAAGAGGAAAATATAGATATCGTGATTCAATTAAATCTACGGCTACTGCATATATGGAAGATTTAATGAAGAAGTATTTCCCTAATAATAAGATTTTATATATTGTTTAAATTTTTAAATTTTTTTAACTGATTTATTGACACACCACTGATTTTGTGCTATTATAATTAATGCATTCCATGGGTCAGTAGCTCAGTTGGATAGAGCACAGGCCTTCTAAGCCTGGGGTCGGGGGTTCGAATCCCTCCTGGCTCACCATAAAAGGATAATACGAACATTTTAAAAGGGGTAAATAAAAAAACATCTCAATTTATATTATTGTATTTGAGATGTTTTTTTATTTACAATTTTTCTACAATTTATAAGTTACATTACTATTTATTAAACAGTTCAAATCTATATTTTTGTTCATTTGAATTTACTTCATCAAAAAAATCTTTTGAATTTCTAAACCATATTTGCCCCTTTGGGTATCCTTGCGATTCTTCTAATTCCTCTATTGCAATCATTTCTTCTTTGGTTTCTGAGTCTAATCCTTTACAAACTACTTTTACTAGTTTTCCTTTGTAATGCCTATAAATTTTTCCTACTTCAATATTCATTATTATTTCCTCATACAAATTAAATAATGCTTTATAGTTATTATTAATTATCTAAAGACTCCATTAATAAAAAGTCTTTTAATTTAATATGTTTTACTACACTTGTAGAATAATCTATATCATCATTCGTTATAAGTATTTTTTGAGATAAATTATCTATGTTCGCAAATGCAGAAAATTCACGATTATATGTTTTTTCTTCTGCTACACTATAGGCAACTTGTATAA
>CAOJBM010000108.1 GCA_948329525.1 uncultured Mycoplasmatota bacterium | reverse complement strand
TTTATTAAGAATATGTATATAAAAATTATTTACGGATAAAATATTCACTTTTTCACTAAAAATAATTAATAAGTAAAAATATTTCAATTCTTAGCTTTTAAATTTTTATGTTCAGATTTTATCCAGTTTAATAATTTTTCTATTTTATCTTCTTGACTAATATTTTCTAAATCTATCTTATTTTTTATCTCTTTATATTTTGTATTAAATTCATCAAACTGTTTTGTATTATGAGAAGCATCTCTTTTTTTCAGCATACTTCTTATTTTATTATGAGTGTCAGATATTTCAGAACTAAGAGATTTAGTTTCTCTAAAATATTTTATTGCATATTCACAACAGTTTAAATTTTCTTTATAAATCCTTCTACAGTGTTTTTCAGTTACTTTTCCTTGGGTAATAAAATATCTTTCACATAAATTACATTTAGTTAAATTATTTCCATTTTTTTCTATATAATATCTACTAATATAAAATAACTCATAAAAAGAAGATATTTTATATTTGTAAGTATTCTTAGAAGTTTGAATAGTATTTGAAATAACATCTGGAATTTTATTATAATTATTATATATATAATTAATATCTGCTATTAAAGTGTTAATAAAAATTTTAGACATCTCCTGTAAGGAAAACTTTTCAAATCTTTTAATTCTGTCATAGTCTTTATTAATTTTTCTTGATATTGCTTCATTATGAATGCTAGAAATATATTTATATATATTTTGGTAGTATTTATTATATGGGTTAGCTTTCATATTGTTGTTAGTATGAGATGAAAAGTCAAATAAGTTGTTAGGATTACTAGCAAAATAATAATCCTTGTAAAAAATTTTAAAAATTTGATGTATTAATATTTTTAAAGTTTCATTTACTTCTAAATTCAATTTATTTTCTAATTCTTGAATGAGATTTAAAAGTAGCCAATTATAGCATTGTTGTACATCATCTTCTTTATTTAATAGCTCGACTGTAATTAATAGTAAATTATTATAATTGTAATAATCATTTTTTAAGTGAAAAAGTGATTCCATAAATTTTAAAGTTTTTAAAATTTCTGTATCAATATTTTTTTCATTCTTTATGTTAAAAATTAAATCATTTAATCTTTTATATGACTTTTTTTCATCTTCATTTAATATCTTTTGATGTATCTGAAACAGTTCTTCATCTATATTAGGAATATTTTTGAGTTCGAAGTTATTTATAATTGCTTTTATTTCATCATGCAATTTTTTAACTTTATCTATATTAAAAGTATCAATTAATTTCAAATATTTATTTAATATAGGAAGTAATTTATCTGTTTTATTCATAAAATTTGTTAAAGTTATTCCAATTCTGTTTGGCTGGTTATTCTTTATTATTTCTTCATCATAATCATCTTCTATATTATACTTTGATTTTATTAGGTTATGAATATTATTTGAGTTAATAACTACTGGGTTTTCTATAAATAATTGTTCAACACATGTTTTCTTTTTTCCAAGTACAAATTCTAAAAATAATTCTTCGTTTCCAGTAACAACATTTCCAATTATGTCCTTTTCCATAAATTTTATCTCCAAATTTTAAATTAATATTTTTAGTATATCACATTAAAAGTTTGCAGTCAAAAAAATATATTTTTCCATTTAGCAATATAAAAAATAACCTGCTAATATAAAAGAGCATTAAGATAATATTACTTAAAAAGAACTTTGAAAAATCAATAAATTCACATATATAAATTATAGAGTATATGCAAGATGAATAATAGTAGAATTAAATGCTATTTTTACAACCACCAAACGTCAAAAAATTTCACATTAATAAATAGGTGCTATAAATTTGTATGCTGTGAAAAAAGAAAGGTAGGAAAAAAGATGTCAGAAGAAACTGAAAATGAAGTAAAAACAGAGGCTCAAAAGCTTTTTGAAGAAATGCTAGAAGAAGAACAAAAGAAATTTGATAATGCAGATGGTGCAGTGTTTACAGATGAAGAGGTTCCACATCATGTGGTTCGGAGATTATATCATCGAACACATGAACATAAAATTTTATCACGGTCACTTCTACATTGAAAAAAATGGAATTTTTGTGGTAGGCGATAAGGATTTGGAACGAAAGATAATAGACCTATGTAAAGGCTTAAAAAGAAGTAAAAGAAAAGAAATTATGAATTACATTAGTTTAAAAACAGAAGTAAATCAACAAGAAATAAATCCAAATCTCATAAACTTTAAAAATGGACTATTTAATATAGCTTCAAAAGAAATGTTATCACATAATCCGTACGTATTTACAATAAATCAAATTCATGCAAACTATGATGAAAATATTGCAGTAAATGGAGATATGGAGCAATTTCTCGATGATATTACTTGTAATAAGCCTGAACGAAAACAGGCAATTTTAGAAGAGATAGGATATTGTATGACCTCATCTGTATGGATAGGAAAAGCTTGTGTATTTTATGGACCATCAGCAGAAAACGGAAAATCAGTACTAATAGAAGTAATAATAAATTTAATTGGTCGTGAAAATGTCTCAAATATTGCATTACATAAATTACAAGAAAGATTTTATACTGCAAATATAGCAGACAAACTATTAAATACAGCATCCGAATTACCTAAAACAGATTTAAAATCCGTAGATATGTTCAAAAACGTAGTTACTGGAGATGAAATAACTGGAGAGATTAAATATAAAGACCCATTTTCATTTAAACCTTATGCAAAACACGTATTTGCAACAAATTCTTTACCAAAAATTTCAGATAATAATAATGGTTACTATCGTCGTTTAAATATTCTTTTGTTTGAAAGAAAATTTACAGTCGAAGAACAAAATCACTTTATGAAAGAAAATCTGTTTAAACAAGAAGCTTTAGATTATCTAGCTTACATTAGTTTACAAGCATATTTAAAAATGCTAGATGAAGGCAGGAGAGATTTTGCAAATTATGAAGAAAGCAATAAGCTAATTGATTCATATAAAGCTGATAACAATTCGGTGTTACTGTTCCTAGAAAGTGAAATTGTGCAAAATATTTTTACAGGTAATGAAAGAATTAAAAAAACTAGA
>CAOJBM010000107.1 GCA_948329525.1 uncultured Mycoplasmatota bacterium | reverse complement strand
ACAAAGGTTATGATTTAGAAAGAGGTATTAAAGGTAGTGATAGAAAACATATTAAGATTAAGGATTATAAAAAGATAAATAGAAAATTAGAAGAAAACTTAAATGTTAGAAACACTAGACTTGATAAAGCACTTAATGAATTTGATGAGAAGATGAAAACCACTAAAAATATACCATTTAATAAAACACAAGTAATAGTAAATAAAGATACTTTTGATACTATGGAGCGTATTGTTAAAGAATCTAAAAAAGTAATAGAATTACAACCTAAAATAAATGAAGTATTTAATGAGATAAATAGTTATGCAAGTGGTTATAAGACTCTTGAAAATGAAAATAAAAATATTAAACGAGAAGTAGAAAATTTAAATCTAAAAAATAGACATTTAGAAAGAGAAAACGAAAGATTACAAGATAGGATTAGTAAAATATTAAAGTCAATAAAAGAGTTCTTTAGAAAATTATTACAACAAGGTAGTGCGTATATTAAGGACTATGCCGAAGATGAAGTTAAGCAATATTATGATAGAAAAGACTTTAAAATGCTAGATGTTAAGGATGTCGCAAAAGGAACACCTAGAGAAGAAAGTTTATTTGATTATGCTGATGTTCCTGATAGATATAAAACAATAAGAAAGCCATTATATGAAGAAGATTATTATGATGATGATTATATCTATGAAGATGAAAAAGACAAAGATGACGATATGGGTATGAGCTTATAGAAAATATTCTAATTATATTTTGATAATTAGAGATTTAAAATATAATGCTGAAAAAATAATAAAATACTATAATTTAATGGTATAATTATATTGTATTTATTTTTAGGTGGTGCGAAATGGGTATAAGAAAAATTAATGATATTAAAGTGCGAGATAATAATATAATTAAAATTGTTAAAGAAAGTGATGATATGTATGAAAATGAAAAATATGCATATAATCTTTTGAAAGAGAATATTCCAAAGTTTATTGAATGTGATGATAATACGAACACAATAACAATAGAAAAAATAAAAGGTACAACTTTAAAGGAAGTAGAAATTACGGATGAAATAATTATTAAGTTAGCTAAAGCTATAAAAAAACTTCATAATCATACTAATGATGGAAAAGTATTTGTACACGGTGATCTTCATAAAGAAAATATCTTATATTATAATAAACAAATTTATTTTATAGATTTTTGCTGTTCTAAATATGATATTCCAGAAGTTGATTATAGTGCTTTAGAAATTCACGTTTTAGATACAAAAGAACAGAAGGATTTATTTTATAGAACATTAGGCATTAATGCAAATAGCGATTTATTAAAGAGAGAAAAAGTTAAACATTGTTTAAATCATTTAACTTGGGCTACTATTGATAATTTTAAGAATATTAATATAAAATCCAAAAAAATTATAGAAGAAAATGATGAATTATTGGAAGAGTATGATTTTGATTATCTTGGATTAATTAAATTAAATAATTCAGAAAAGATTGAAAAACTAGTTAGCAAAATTAATGATAACTTATTTGTAAGTAGATCAAAAGAATATTATAAGAAAAAAACTTATAACGAGTTAGTTGATTTTAGAGAAGAATTAAAAAAATTGTTTCCGTTAGAAATAAAAAAAGCATTTATTGTTTGTGAATATATGTTAAACGCTAGTTATAGAATTTTTTATGAAGATTATAAAAAGGCATTAAATAAAAAAACAAATAATATTGAAATTTCTCAAAAGTGTATGGAAGAAGATGTTTCTAATATTATAAAATGTTTAAAAAATAAAGTGATTGATACTCCTTGCTACTCTCTAAAGAAAATTAATGATGATGTATATATTGAAAACAGATTAATTGAGGGCGATCATAAAATGTTGCTTTATAAAACAATATCTAATATAGAGAGTGCTAACCATATAGTTTGCCCACTTTATTCTGCGGTTTTGATTGGTCCATTTTTTAAGGCTTTGCATGGAGTAGATTATTCTTATGTTAAATTTGGAGTGCATGACCAAAATATGAAGGAATTATACGAAAAAGGTAAAATTGATCTTTACAATATTAGTATAAATTCTAATTTTCCTAGTAATGTAGAAATTATTGATGGTAATATTGGAACTGGATTAACACTAATTATATTAAAAGAATTATTTACTAAAAATAATATAAGTGTTAAAACAGGTTCACTAGAGATAAGTTATGAGTATATGAATAAAACTAAAGATTTTTCTATTATGAAAAACATAGATTATAAAACTTATGTATCTACGCGTTATCATACTATAACTGATGATTTAGTTTCTACATTATGTAATAATCATAAAAATTATATAAGAAAACTTAGAAGCTATGGATTTCAAAATCAATTTTTAAGTGATATAGAACTACTTTATAACAGAGGGCAAAGCATTTGTGAAATGAATAATATTTCATTTGATTCAATAGTAAAATATGATTCTAATTTTGTTTTGAGTATAGATATAATGAATAAAAAAATAAGATATTTGGAAAAATATCCAATAGAAAAAGCAATAAGTATTGTTAGAGATTATCCAAAAGTAAATATTATTGACCTAGATAGATTTTATGGTAATAATCAAAGTTTAGAAATCATTAGCGAAATTATGAAAGTAAAAAAAGTCCGTGTTGGAGGTGGAGTTAGAACAAAAGAAGAAATCCAAATGTTATTAGATATGGGTGCTGAAAAAGTAATTATAGGTACTCATGCGACTCCAGAATTGCTTAAAGATTTTGATCCCCAAAAAATTATTGTTGGATTAGATAGTATTGATAGAAGAACAAATACAGTTGTTAATATTCCAGAAAAAATAAGATTATTTGAACCATATTGTTCTGAATTTAATTATGTTTCTGTACAACATGATGGTAAAGCATTAGGTGGAGATGTAGATAATGCCATAAGATATTCAAAATTAACAAAGAATATATTTAATTGTGTTGGTGGTATTAGTTCAAAAGAAGAAATGAATAGACTTAAAAATTATAATGTAGGTTGTACTATAGGCCGTAAACTTCAAGAGGGTTATTTTGAGTAAGTATATTTTAATTGATTTAGAAGATACCATTACTATTCATAATTATAATAATAGAATGAACCACCCCGCTGCAGAGCAGACGGGGTATCACAAGGTGTTACAACATCA
>CAOJBM010000106.1 GCA_948329525.1 uncultured Mycoplasmatota bacterium | reverse complement strand
CATATTTTTTTATCTTTGACTATATTTTATCAACTCAAATCTAGGACACAGCAAATTGTTTTTAAATCTTCGGCATCAATTGTATAATCACATCCGTCAATACCTAAAAATACCATTTCATATCTTCCATTTTCATCATATGGTCCGCCACTAGAATGATAGTTTCCTAAAATAATTTCTTTAGTATTAGCATCAATTAAATAATCTATTCCATCTTTTTCAATTTTTAAAACTTTTCTTCCACATATTTTATCTTCGTATTTTTCATCAACATTATTAAGGTCAATAGATTTTGGTAAGTCTTTAAATAAAATGCAACTATCATTCATTTCTTCTTGTAAATAATAAAGGTCTTCTTCATCTATTACATAAGGTTCTTCTTTATCTAAAGCTATTTCTTTTATATAATCATCGTTATCTTTTTCCAAACTACTTTCTTCTTCAATATAGTTTGTATCATCACTTTCGACTGCTACAATTTCTTTTTCAACTATTTCTTCCTTATCTTTAACATTAGAAAAATATAAACAACCTAAGATAATACCAAATGGTATTATAGCTGCATATCTCTTTTTAAACTTAATAGGAGTTAAGTTTAAAATATTAAGAGCTTTTTTATAACTACTTGTTAATATAATATCTGTAAGTTTAAATTTCAACATTAACTTTCTTAATTTTCTCTTTTCAATATCTAAATTAACATCTTTTAAATCATTATTAATTATTTGCCTTATTTCTAATATAGAATTTATACTTGATAATTCTACACTTCTTAATTTTTGCTTTCTAATTTCAAATTCACTCTTATTCAAGTTACCACTTTTCAAAGTTTTACAAAATTCTTTGTATAATGATAAATATTTTTCTTCTTTTTCTTCTACTTTTACTATCATCTTATTAATAGCAAGTTTAACTTGATTTTCTCTTTCTTTGTAGTTATTTAAAATAGTTTCAAAAGTAATATTCTCTTCCTCTGTAAAATTATCTTTATTTTTCTCACGTTTCTTTTTATAAGCAATATATTCTTCTTTTGTTTTCTTATCTTTTAATGTTTCATAAGCAATTTTAAGTTTCTTAAACTTTTTTTCATCTCCATATTCTTTATTATCAGGATGATATTTCTTTGCTAACGTACGAAAAGCATTTTTAATTTTTTCTGCACTAGCATTTTCATCTATTTCTAATTCTTCAAAACAATCAAACCAATTCTCTTCTTTTTCCCACCAATTACTCATTTTAAAGCCTTCTTATCTGTTAAAGCTAGATAATGTTCTTTAATAGGAAAAGACCAATCTTTAGAAATTTTTCCATATTTTAAAAGTTCATCTAACATTTCGCTAATAACTTCAAAGTTAAGTTTATTTCCATTGCCTTTACGAGTAAAAACAGATATATTTTCTTCCCTAAATCCTAGTTCTGAAGCCGCTTTATATACATCTTCTGGAGTATCCTCTAAAGTAGGTTCTCCTAAAAAATAAAAGTTATTATGACTATTATTTAGTTCTTGCATTAAAGCCTTAACTTTGTTAGGACTTACTTCAAAGACATTATCTCCACCATCACTTATTGTTACTAATAAATTAAGCCCATCACGACATTTATTTTTCATTGTATAATATAAAGAACCATTCAAGTTTGTACTTCCACCTAACTTTATTTCTGGCATAGTAACATTACCAATATAAGTATCATCAAATAGAATTTGTCTTTCTCCCCAAAACACTACTAAATTAAATAATATATTATCATTTTGATAATGATTTATTAGTTCTTGAATTCCTTTAGCGATATCTTTTTCTGTACCTTTCATGGAATAACTAGCATCTATTAAAATAATTAAACGCACTGTTTCTTTTAAAGAATTAAAAGACATTTGCATTAGAGAACTATCCTCTTTCAATAATAAATCTAAACTTTCATCAAATGTAGTTAAACTAGCAGTTTCATTAGTTACAGATGGTAATTCTTTAGATGATTCCACTATACTTAAAATACCATTTTTTATATTTAATAACTTTTCTTTATATGACATGCTTACTCCCCCCTTATAAAAAAGATAATCACCTTTAAACAAGTATTTACTTTAGCATAATCTATTAAAATAATCAAACTATTTTTAGACAATTTTTAGTTATTGTCAAAAATTATACTTTATGGTAAGATGTATTTAGCAAAGAAATTTGCATAAAATAAAAATGGAACATTCAATAATCGCATGTTGAGTGTTGCCAAATATGGTTACACCTAATTCAATTGCTGAATTGGGTGCTTATTTATTTATGATATGTGAAGAGTAATGCAAGTAATAAAAAGATGATTATGATTAAAGATAAAATTAACCTTTCTTCCTACAAATGACACATAATAATAAAATTCAAGATTTGCTTTATTTTAAAGGAAAATTAAAACCTAATAATTTAAAATTAGATTTAGTTAATAGAGATAATTTTAATAATATAGGTATTATAGTATCAATATTTAGTTAAAATAAAACGTTCTCTATAAGATGCTATACATTAAATAGATTTTAAAATAAGTAAAATAGATAATTGGAATTGAGATTTTTTAAAGGTATGTTGAAAAGCATATCTTTTTTTATGTGTTTAAAGAAAGGAGATTGATATTATGAATTTAAACTATGCAATATTTAGAAGTGAGCCAATATTAACTATAAATGATTTAGCACAAATTGGATCACATAATAAAAGAGAGAAAAAAGCCTATAACTCTAATCCAGATATAGATATAGAAAGAAGTAAAGATAATATAGAACTTGTCCCTTTATCAGATAAATATGTAAAGGGATTTTATAATATAGTTAAAGACTATAAAAAAGAACACGAAGAAAGACAAAAAACTGAACGAGAAGATAGAAAAAAGACATTTAAGCAAATGTTAGATAAATCTAATAGTGTTGTTGCAGATGAGTTATTATTTACAGCTACTAATAAATTTTTTGAAAATATGACAAGAGAAGATATTAAAGATTGGGCAGATACTTGTATGGAGTTTGTTTATAATGATTTAGGTTATACAAAAGAACAAGTTTTACACGTAACAGTCCATTTAGATGAAAAAACACCACATATTCATTGTGTTGTTGTACCACTTGTTAAGAAGTTTGATAAAAGAACTAATACTGTAAGATATACCATTTCTAAAAAGCAATATATCAAAGATAAAATACATTTATCAGAATTACAAGATAAATACCATAAACGATTAACAGACAAAGGTTATGATTTAGAAAGAGGTATTAAAGGTAGTGATAGAAAACATATTAA
>CAOJBM010000105.1 GCA_948329525.1 uncultured Mycoplasmatota bacterium | reverse complement strand
GATGTTGTAACACCTTGTGATACCCCGTCTGCTCTGCAGCGGGGTGGTTCATTTGCTGAAGCAGATGAATGGAGAAATGAATGTTGGGATATAATAAGAGAAAGAAAAGATTGTACTTTTCTATTTTTAACAAAAAGAATTGAGAGATTTATGAGTTGTATTCCAAGCGATTGGAAAGATGGATATGACAATGTAGTTGTATGCTGTACCATTGAGAACCAGAAAAATGCCGATTATAAATTATCAATATTTAAAGATTTACCGATAAAGCATAAATGTATAACAGCACAACCTCTACTTGAGAATATTGATATAGAAAAATATCTTGAGGGTATAGAACTTGTAGTTGTTGGTGGGGAGTCTGACATAAATGCAAGACCTCTAAATTTTGATTGGGTATTAAATATTAGGGAACAATGTCTTAGAAAAAATGTTGATTTTGAATTTAGACAATGTGGGACTTACTTTATAAAAGATGGGAGACAATATAAATTACAAACAAAAGACTTAATTAAACAAGCAAAGTTAGCCAATATTGATTATAAAAGTAAACACTAAATTATTTAGGAGTGATAAGGATGGATAAAAGACCTATTTTAGATAATAATTTAGATGGTAAAACTTTTATGGAATATTATTATTTAAAAGAAGAATTAGTTGCTTTTTGTAGAAAGAACAATCTTCAAATAACAGGTGGAAAGTTAGAATTAAAAGAGAGAATTGTTAACTTTTTAGATACTGGTAAAAGAACTTGTAAAACTCATGTTGCGAGAAAAAAGATAAAAGTTGATGAAATAACTCTTGATACAATAATAGAAGAAGATTTTGTATGTTCCGAAAAGCATAGAGTATTTTACAAAGAACAAATAGGAAATAGTTTTTTTTTAATGTTGCATTTCAAAAATGGTTAAAAAGTAATGCAGGGAGAACTTATCAAGATTCTATAACTGCCTATTATCAAATATTAGAAGAAAAAAAGAAAAATAAGTCAATAATTGATAAGCAGTTTGAGTATAATACTTATATTAGAGATTTCTTTTACGATAATAAAGATAAAAGTTTAGAACAAGCTATTAAATGCTGGAAATATAAAAAGAGTTTAAAGGGTCATAATAAATATGAAAAAGATGATTTGAAAATATTATAAATGGAGATGATTTTTAGTGGCTAAAGAAATTTTGTTAAAAAATATAGATAAAGTTCATACTACTAAAATGGGTGTGGATAGAATTAAGAAAAATCTTGATTTAGATAATATTGATGTAGTAGAGTATTGCAAAAATAAAGTTTTAGATGAGAATTGCAGCATTTATAAACAAGGAAAGAATTGGTATTGTGAAATTGATAATATAATTATAACAATTAATTCCTATTCTTATACAATTATAACAGCACATAAATTGCGAAGGTAGAGATAATAATTCCGTTTTACTAAACTCAAGGTTTATTTCGTGTAAAAAATAACTTTTACATTATAAAATGAATGTGAAAGGAGAGTATTTATGAATCAAGAAGTAATTGGAAAATTTATTGCTGATTGTCGAAAGAAAAAGAAATTTACTCAAAGTGAATTAGCTGAAAAATTAGGAATTACAGACCGAGCAATTAGTAGTTGGGAAAATGGTAAAAATATGCCTGACTTATCTTTATTTAAACCTTTGTGTGAAATACTTGATATTACAATAAATGAATTATTAAGTGGAGAGAGATTGAGTAAAGAAAATTATCAGGAAAAATTAGAGGAAAATATTGTTAATACTATAGATTATTCGACAAAAAAAATAAGTAAGTATAGTGGTGCAATTTCGTTAATTATAATTATCTTTGGTTTATTTATTTCTATATCAGCTATTATGATTTTTCCTAGTGAAAGTAGTTGGGGTTCAATTTATTCTTTATTTGGGATTATAATATTTATGTTTGGTATGGTAAGAATAATAAGTGTCTCAAAATGGTATAAGAAATTTTTGTTTTTGGCAATTATTTTTGTGGGAGCATTTGGAACTCTTTTATTTACCGACTATATAAATGTTAAAAATAATAAGGAAGCTCCAATGTTTAGATTAACTACAACAACTACAGGTGATGTCATTTATTATGATACTTTGTTTTATGATATTTATCGCTGCAATTTTGATACAGAAAATGAATATTGGATAATAGAAAAAAATGGCAAACCTTCAATTGAAAATTTAATAGACTATTGTAAATAGTATTTTAGGGCAATCATTTAAAAAAATAATTTTTATGTGGTTGCCAAAACTTTGCTTTTATACACAAACATTTGTATATATACTTAGGTTAACAAGAAGGAAGGAGGACTAGGTTGATGAAGAAATTAAAGGATACAATAAAACAATATTTGAGAGAATTAAACACATTGATGAATATGGTAATGAGTATTAGAGTGCAAGATAATTGCAAATTGCTTTAGATTATAAAAAGTGGTAAAAATTTATAAATGTAATAGAAAAGGCAAAGTTAGCTTGTGAACAATGTGAATTTATAGTTGATGTTTTACCAAAGTAGGTAAAACATCAAAAATGTATCTAAGATGAAGAAAAGAAAAAGAAACTCATTATGAAGTAGGACCAGAAGTTAGAAATACTATTAAAAGACTTGGAGGTGTCATACCTGAAGATTTTCCAACACCAGAAAAAAGTTTAAAGGAGTTAGAAAAGGAAAGCAAAAACAATTTTTTAAAATAGGTAAAAATGATTAATATTAAAACAAAAGTTAAAAAATAGAATTTATATAATTTTACAATAAAAATAAAATGCAACTGAAAGTTGATAGTTTTAAAACAATTTCATTTATATAATTTCAGTATGAGAGGAGGAAAATCTAATGAAATTTGGAGATAATTTAAGAAATTTAAGAAAATCAAAAAAAATATCGCAAGAAGAGTTGGCCGAAAAAATGTTGGTTTCAAGACAAAGTGTTAGTAAATGGGAAACGGGACTATGACCTTACAAATGACACAAAATAAAAAAATACAAGATTTGCTTTATTTTAAAGGAAAAATTGAAGAAACGAACATAATCATAAAAAACGAAAAACAAGCAAAAATAGACTTTAATTTAAACATTATGGTATCAATAAACATATAGAATAAAAAATGTCCTCTAATTGATACAATGTTTATAAACTATAAATAAAGTGATTAAGTATTAAAAATCGGTTATGAAATTAGCAAAAGGTATGTGAAAAATCATATCTTTTTATTTTGTGTAAAGAAAGTGAGGTAGATATATGAATTTAAATTATGGAATATTTAGAAGTCAACCAATAAATACAATAAATGATTTAGCACAAATCGGATC
>CAOJBM010000104.1 GCA_948329525.1 uncultured Mycoplasmatota bacterium | reverse complement strand
TTAAATTTCACCACTTTTTTCGTGTATTTATTTTAATAAGCTGTGAATAGTAACGTTATATTATTTATAGTACATTAAATAGAATTATATAAAATTTTTATGAGTTTTAAATAATAATTACATATAATAATAACAAAAAATCTATAATTTAGTTAGATTTTATAATCTGCTAATATCGTACAAAAATAAGACAACATACTAACATGCTGTCTTTAATGCTCGTTAAGCGCTAAGTGCAGTTTGAAAACAAACTGAAGTGTCCGCTAGGGACTAAATAATGTGCAATTTATATTGTATATTACTTAAATTATATTTTTGTGTGAAAAGTCAAAATTTTAGAAAAAGAGAAGTCGCAAAAAAACTAATTAAGTTTGACTAGTTCGTTGTTTTTTATTTATTGATACTATTTTTACTTTACTTTTTCCTTTAAGAACATTATCACTCCATATGAATGGAACTACATCTTTTAATGCTTTTTTGTTAGTTATGTGAGGCCTAGGTTGAGTAAAAAATCCTTTTGGAAAAGTTATTTTCTTTTTATTCACTTCTAAAACCTCCTTAATTCTTTCTATTTTATATATTCTTTGTAATAAAAAATGTCCGTATAACTTGATATGCATCATATCATTTTACGTTAAGTTTGTCAATTTCATTTTTACAATGTAAAATTGCATTAATTTTCCTTGCTATTAATATTAAAATTAATTGTACTAATTCATCAAATAATTTAGGATCCATATGGGGTAAAACTTTATATTTAATAAGATTTTTATTAAAATAATATAATTCATCTGCTTTGATATATCCTTCTTTTGAATTTACTTTTTAAAAATATTTTTAATGTATTTTATCGTTTTAGTTACTAGTATTTGAATATTTTTTTCATTTAATACAATATTTTTGTATGGTTTTAAAAGTCTTTTCATAGAAATACTTTTTATTTGATCCAATAGTGCTATTGAGTCAGTTTGATTAATATATACTAAATTTTGATATTTTAATTCTAAATAATTTCTGTTACTAAAGTCTTTTAAGGTTTTAAAGTGTTTTTCTTTAGGACTAGTTAATGGAATACAAAATACCATATTATTTATTTTTGGTATTGTAAATATAATGCCTAAATGAGTATCATTAATTTCAGAACCTTTGTTTCCATTAAAATCTATATAATATATTTGTCCATTTATCATTATTCCACTCCTATCTAAAATAAAAAGAAACCCTATATAATAGAGTTTCTAACGAATAGACTAATATGTTCCTCGAAAAATCTTCACAATGCTATTCAAAATGTAACTATATGGTTGACTAATATGTTCCTCGAAAAATCTTCACAATGCAACCAATTACATAATTTCTTATGTGCTAGTATAATAACACATAAGATTTAGAAAGTCAAATAGACTTTCAGTACTCTATTATATGCATTTTTAAGAAAATATATACTTTATAAAATTTTATAAGTTTAAATAAATTATATCAAACGTTTGTTTTAAAAGCAATAAATATTTTTTGTGAAATTCCCAAAACTTTATGTAAAAAAGTGATGTAAAATAATTGTAACTTTATATAATTAAATATTAACTTGATTTATTAATAATATTGTTTATAATAAATTGAAATGAGTAAAAATGTAGAAAAAGTAATAGAAATTTATTTTAAAATTATTATTAATTAAAATAATCATTAAAGAAATTTTGTTAGAAGGTGAAATTATGGCTGCTATTAATTTAATAGTTAATGAAAATAAATTATCGTTTGAAATAGAAAATAATGTTATTATCTTAAAAAGAAAAGGTGTCACTATTTATGAGTTTCCTATACCAAATAATTATAATTTAACTGCCACATTAAATAGGTTTGTTAAAAATAAATATGAAGTAATTAGAGAAGTGCGTTTTATAATAACTAATTATCAATTAAAAAATCCTAGTTTTATTCCTTCTAATTTAGATGAAATTTATATTTCTGAAAGTGGATTATGGAGTGCTTTAGGAAAAGATAATATGGAATTTGAATATATTGATACTTCAATATTAAGCCAAGATGATTTTGAATACGCATATTATGGTAATCCTCGTTGGAATGAGTTAGTTAAAAATGGTTTTAAAATACCTAAAAGTTTTTGGTATTCTAAAGCCTATCATAAGCAAAATTATAGTATGCAAAGAAATATAGAGAATGTCAGAGAAGATATTATAAATTATCAGGAAAACGCAAGATTAATTAAAGAAGATGAAGCGATGGCATTAGTATCTTTGGATTGTTCACTTAGGTTAAAACAAGGAATGTTAAATAATTTATATAGTTATAATCCTGAAAATAAAGATTTTTTAATAGACGTAGTTGGTCAACTTCCTGATAATTGGCCTATTTTAGCGAGTAGTATTGAAAATCCTAATGTATATAGACAACTAGTACCAACATTATCAATTATTTGCGATGATGAATTTTCAGCCAATTCTTGTTTAAGTATTGATTATGATAAGCAATATCCATATTTAGTTTTACCTGTTATTGATGAAGATAAAGATAAAGCGAAGAAATTATCGCTCAATGCTTGATTTAACTACATTTTTATAACTCTACAAAATGTAGCGAAGTTATGCTAAATTACTATGCTATAATTTAATTGGTGATATAATGAATTTAGGAAATAAAATTTAAAATTTAAGAAAAGAAAAAAGACTAATACAACAAGAATTGGCTGATAAATTATTCGTTACAGATAAAACTATATCAAGTTGGGAAATGAATCGAACAGAACCTGATTTAGAAATGTTAATAAAATTAATTGAAATATTAGAAACTAGTGTCGGAAATTTACTTTATAGTGATAACGAAAAAAACAATATTGAAACAGAGATTAAAGTAAAATTATCTAAAGAAGAATTTGAAAGAATAGAAAAATTTATGAAAAGTAAAGCTAAATTTTTTAAAAATAGTAAGCAAGTAGATACTTATTATCAACCTGAAATAGCACTAGATTATGTTAAAAAACTTGGTTATTTTATTGAAATAGAAGTGAAAAAATATAAAGAAGAAGCCATTTTAGAATATGATAAACTACTTAAAGTAACCAAAGATTTAGGACTAAATTTAAATAATATTGATAAAAGACGATATCCATATCACATTATTTTATAATAATCAATTGTAAAACTTTCTTTTCATAGAAAGTTTTTTGTATTATAATGTAAATAAGTAGTAGGGTGGTATTGGTTATGCAAATAAATATGAATGAACAATTAAATAGAAAAGAACAGACAAATAGTTTTTATGATTTTAATCGAAACAATAACAGTTCAGTGAACTGTTATTGTTAGGGGTATAATTC
>CAOJBM010000103.1 GCA_948329525.1 uncultured Mycoplasmatota bacterium | reverse complement strand
AAAAATGATTGCCTTTTCGCGTGTTACTTGAATCATAGGTGTGAATAGTTACAATAATAATAAAGATTAGTAGCAATTTACTTGCTATTTTCTTAAAACTATCATATAATCTTTATATAAGTTTATTCGTGGTTTAAAAAGACTTCCGATTTTTAACTAGGATTAAACTATAATTTTAAAAAGGAGGAAGAAGAAATGGCAGTTACTAAAGAAAGAAAAGCTGAATTAGTTAAAAAGTTTGGTAAGAATGAAAAAGATTGTGGTTCCACAGAGGTACAAATAGCTATTCTTACTGAAGAAATTAACGAACTAACAGAACATTTAAAAGTTCATATTCATGATTTTCATTCAAAAAGAGGACTACAAATGAAAGTTGGTAAAAGAAAAAGTTTACTAGCATACTTAAAAGAAAATGATGTTGTTAGCTATCGTAAAGTAATTAAAGAATTAAATTTAAGAAAGTAGGCACTATATTTTTTAGTGTCTTTTTTTATAGAAAAGAGGTAAATTAGATGAAAAAGACATTTGAATTAGATTTTTTAGGAAGAAAATTAATAGTAGAAACTGGAGAGTTAGCAAAACAAGCTAATGGTTCTGTTTTAGTAAGATACGATGATACAGTTGTTTTAACAGCTGCTGTAATGGGTAAAAATGCTATAACCCAAGACTTTTTTCCATTAACAGTTTTATATCAGGAGAAACTATATTCTGTAGGTAAAATACCTGGTGGATTTATTAAAAGAGAAGGAAGACCAAGTGATAGTGCAACTCTTGCAGCACGACTTATTGATAGGCCAATAAGGCCAATGTTTTCTGAAAATTTTAGAAATGAAGTCCAAGTAATTAATACAGTTTTATCTGTAGAACAAGATTGTTCACCAGAAATGACAGCATTATTTGGTAGCTCATTAGCTTTAGGAATATCAAACATTCCGTTTGATGGACCAGTTGCAGGTGTTATCGTAGGTAAGATTGGTAAAGAATATATTATTAACCCAACTGTGGAACAAGCTGAAGTTAGTACAATAAATCTAACTGTAGCAGGAACAAAAGATGCTATTTGTATGGTTGAAGCTGGTTCTAAAGAAGTATCTGAAAAAGAAATGCTAGAAGCTTTAATGTTTGGTCATAAACATATTAAGATGTTATGTGAATTCCAAGAAAAGATTATATCTGAAGTAGGACAAGAAAAAGTTGAAGTTGAACTTGCTAATATCGATGAAGATTTAAGAAGTAAAGTCGAAGAATTTGCAACAAAGGATATGTTAAAAGCAATTCAAATTAAAGATAAATTAGAAAGTTATGCTGCTGTTGATGCTGTTAAAGAGCGTACAATTGAAAATTTTGCGGAAAAATTTAAAGATGAAGAAAATATTGATGACTTATTAAAACAAGTTAAAAAAGTTGTTGATGAAATTGAAGGTAACGAAGTAAGAAGATTAATTACTGATAAAAAGATTCGACCTGATGGCAGAAAAATGGATGAAATAAGACCATTATGGCATAAGGTTGATGTTTTACCTAGAACTCATGGTAGTGCTGTCTTTACAAGGGGGGAAACACAGAGTTTAGCTACAACGACTTTAGGAGCTTTAAACGAACATCAAATTCTGGATGGCTTAGGACTAGAAGATACAAAAAGATTTATGCTTCATTATAACTTCCCACAATTTAGTGTTGGAGAAGTAGGAAGATATGGCTCACCTGGTAGAAGAGAAATTGGCCATGGTGCTTTAGGCGAAAGAGCATTATTACAAGTAATGCCTTCGGAAGAAGAGTTCCCTTATACAGTTCGTGTAGTATCCGAAATACTAGAGAGCAATGGTTCATCTAGTCAAGCCACAATTTGTGCTGGATGCTTAAGTTTAATGGCTGCAGGTGTTCCAATTAAAGCACCTGTTGCAGGTATCGCTATGGGTCTTATTACTAGTAAAGATGGGAAAAAATACACAATATTAACGGATATCCAAGGTTTAGAAGACCATATGGGTGATATGGACTTTAAAGTTGCGGGTACTAGAAAAGGAATTACCGCTTTACAAATGGATATTAAGATTAAAGGTGTAACACAAAAAATCTTAAAAGAAGCTTTAGACCAAGCTAAAAAAGCTCGTTTAGAAATACTTGATAGTATGGAAGAAACGATTGCTGAACCACGAAAAGAAGTTTCTCCATATGCTCCTAAAACAATTACATTTGAAATTAATCCAGAGAAAATTAAAGATGTTATTGGTAAAGGTGGAGATATGATTACTAATATTATCTTAACAGCTAGTAATGTTAATTCTGTTAATGATAAAGATGCTGTTAAAGTCGATTTACAAGATGATGGAAAAGTAATAATATATCATACTGATATGGAAATTATTAATAAAACTAAAGAATTAATCTTAGATGTTGTAAGAGAAGTAGAAATTGGTAAAGCTTATACTGGAAAAGTTGTCAAAGTAGAAGAATTTGGTTGCTTTGTTGAATTATGGCCAGGTTGCGAAGGATTATGCCACGTATCGCAATTAGCTTTCGAAAGAGTTAATAAACCTAGTGATTTATTTAAAGTTGGCGATGAAATTATTGTTAAAGCTTTAGGATATGACAATAAGAATAGATTAAATCTTTCAAGAAAAGAAGCATTACCTAAAACTGATAAAGCACCTAAAAAAGAAGACAAAGAGTCGAAGAAAGAAACTAAAGAAGAACCTAAAAAAGAAAAGAAAGGTTTAAAAAGTCTTTTAAAGAAAACTAAGAAGGAAGAAAAATAATCTTCCTTTTAATATTTATTCTTATTGACTTTATTAAGCATTTTATATAAAATAATTACTCAGACGGGGAAGATGTAAATGAAAAATAATCTATACAAGATAAAAAAAGCTTTAGCAACAGGGGCAGTAGTATTTAATTATTAATATTGATGGATTAACATATATTTTTCGTGAATGTGATCCAAATATGAAAATAAAAATGGAAATAAGTGGTATGCTAAATTTTATTAATTATTCTATATATGATAATGAGGATAATCTTATTTTAGAAGGTTATAGTGATGCTGAAAATATTGAAATATTTCATATAACTTCAGAAGAGACTGAAAAAAATGCTAATATGATAGAAGAGGAACTAATTGAAGAAGGGGCAAAACTTTATTTAATACCAACAAAATAAAAATATATAGATTAAAAAATCTTATTATCAAACTATATTCTATGTTATAATGAATATATCAAGGAGACTTGAATACAATAAAAAAGGAATACCTAGTTTTGAAGAGTTAGGTATTATTCCAAAAATTTGGTTAAGTACCGACTTATACAGTTGGTACTATTTTTATTAAAATGATTAAAATCACAATA
>CAOJBM010000102.1 GCA_948329525.1 uncultured Mycoplasmatota bacterium | reverse complement strand
AAATAAATCGTATTACTATCAAGCATTATTTTATAGATATTGTTTATTGATGTGATTAAGCAAAAGTTAAGTATAATTGGATATATAATAGGAATACCAAATAATATTAACAACTGCTTTCGTACCGTTTTAAAAATTTTCTCATCTCGTACTCCTAGATTACTCAAAACTTTATATCTATACTTATATTTATTAGAATCACTTAATGATTGAATAGCAATTATAGTTCCAACACTTGCTATAAAAATAAATGCCATATAAATACAAATTGTTGAAATCATCATAGTCATTGTATTCGTTTCTTCTATAAGTTCTCCTTTAACCATTACATTGTAACTTGTGTTAACCGTTCTTCCATCATCATCTATAAAGGTTAGATAATCCTTTAACTCTGCTTTGATTTTTTCTTTTAATTCTGTTTTTGCCTTTTCTACTGTATTTACTACTAGATGGCTTTCATTTGTTTCTAATCCGTTTACAGACATATCTGGAACAATAATTGTATAGTCTGTATTAGATAATCTTGGAAAAAAGTTTTTTGTCATAATCTCTTTTCGTTCTAGTTCTACACCATTCGATAAAGTAATCTTGTTTATTTTATTAAAATTTTCATCATTTTTAATTTTAAAATAGGCTACTACACTATATTCATTGTTTTTTAAAGTTATTTTATCCTTTCCTCTTAATTCTAATAACTTATTATAGTCACTTAATCTTATAACAGGGTCATATTTCTTTTTGTCACTTTTATAATCATATGCGGGAAAAATTTTTAAATATTTAGCATTCCTATCTTGATATACATCATAAATAAAGTCATCCTTTATTGTATAATCTTCTTTAATTACTTTTAAATAATCATTTAGATTTTCTTTTTTATCTGCTATTGAAACATCATAAGGTGAATCTAGTTCTATTTGATAATCGTATGATCCTTTATTTAAACTAGATATATTTAAAAATAGTATAGACAAAGTAATAAGCATAGATAAAGTTCCGAATACAACCCCCATTGTCTTTGCTTTTGCACTAAATGTCCTTACTATAAATAGATTATCTTTACTATACTTTATTTTCTTGTTTTTTAAGACAACAGATAATATAAAATCTCCTACACTAATCATAACTCCATATATGCTTATAATTAAAAGGACAAAACATATTAAAACTGTATTCATAATGCTAGAATCTTGTAGAACTTCTGGCTTTAATTTCAAATTCCACAAAAATAAAGCAATAATTCCCAAAGTAATATTTAATAAAAATATAATGTTTCTATGTTTTTTGGATTTTGTAATTTTCTTTTCATTTTGTTTTTCTAAATTTAACAAATCGTGAATTGATGATTTTTTCATTCTTCTATTTGCACGCCATAATACAAGAAGATAAATAAGGGCAAAATAGATAAAAAGTAAAACAAATGATTTTAGATTAGGTTCAATAAATATTGCTTGCGGAAGTTCAAGTAACTTCACTATAAAAATAGATAGAAATTGACTTAAGGCAAATCCGATTGGCACGGATACGAGAAGTGCCACAAATCCAAGTAATAAACTCTCTAAAAGAAACATTTTATTTATTTTTCTTTTTTTGATTCCAAGTAATGCGTAGATTCCAAACTCTTTACTTCGTTTTTCAAATATGAATTTTGTTGTATAGTTAATCAAAAAACAAATTACTCCTAAAATAATAGCATTTATGCCATACATTACATATTGAAAAGTATCTAATCCTTGTGATAATTTCATTACTTCTTCAGAAGTTGAAATTAAGTTAAGGGCAAAAATTAGCGAAAAAGATATAATGATTGTTATTAAATATATTGCATAATCTCTGGCACTTCTTTTAACATTTCTTACTGCTAATTTACCTAACATTGCCTTTCGTCTCCTCCTAGTAATGTAAGCATATCAATAATTTCATTAAAAAACTCTTTTCTCGTTTTTTCTCCTTTTACTATTTCATTAAAAATCTTTCCATCTTTTAAAAATAACACTTTTTCACAAAAACTAGCAGAAAAAGAATCGTGTGTAACCATTAGAATTGTTGCTTTTAATTCTTTGTTCATTTCCTTCATAGTTTCTAATAACATTCTAGAAGATTTACTATCTAATGCCCCAGTAGGCTCATCAGCAAGAATAATTTTGGGATTATTGATTAAAGCCCTAGCACAAGCACATCTTTGCTTTTGTCCTCCAGATACTTCATAAGGAAATTTTTTTAATATATCACTTATCCCTAATCTCGTTGCAATTGATTCCACTTTTTTATCAATATCGTTTATATTCTCTTTATTTACAATTAAAGATAGTGCTATGTTTTCTTCAATAGTCATTGTGTCTAGCAAATTAAAATCTTGAAAAATAAAGCCTAAATTATCTTTTCTAAAATCGGCTAATTCTTCTTCCTTAATTTTTGTTATTTCAATACCACCAATAGTTATAAATCCACTTGTTGGTATATCAATAGTTGAAATGCAATTAAGAAGTGTTGTTTTTCCACTTCCACTTGCTCCCATAATAGCAACAAATTCTCCCTCATCTATATTAAATGAGATTCCATCTACTGCCTTTGTAATATTGGTATTTATACCATAATATTTTTTTAGATTTTGTAGTTTTAAAACTTCCATATCTAATTCTCCTTTCAGCAATATTATATCGCTTGGATCTTTAAATAAAAATTACAGTTTTGTAAGTAAATTTTTTAAATATTAGAATTAGATTGTTTTAATATTATATATATTTGCCCACTTTCAAAGTGTAATTTTAATTATAGTCTTATTAAATAAATGTCTGCTAGTTTACCTTCAAATGCAAAACTTTTCTCTATTTTTCCACCGTTTTTTACAATAGTTTTTATTGAAGGAGTATTATCTCTTTCAACTGATAAATGCAATTCTGTTAAACCAATTTCTTTTGCATATTTTATTAGCAACCTTAACATTTCAGTAGCATAACCTTTTTTTCTTTCACTTGGTCTAACGCTATAACCACTATTACCAAAGTCTTTTAAAAATTCATTTAAAGTATGTCTTAAATCAATTATTCCTATAATTTTGTTATCTTCTTCTCTAATTGCAAAAAAGGTATCGGTCAAAACCCAGTTTGGATCAACTGTTTCAATTTTAGAATTATTATTTACTTTTTCTAACCATTCTTCATAAGAATTAATTTTATCAAATAATTCGCTACCATTTATAATTAACTCGTTATTGTCAAAATGCTCTTGTCTATAATCTAATGCTTCACTTTTTAATTCTATTGTTGGTCTTACTAATTTAATATTCATCTTTTCAACTCACTCGTATAATGTAGTTAAGATATTTTTTAACTACATTTCTTATTTAGATTTTTGT
>CAOJBM010000101.1 GCA_948329525.1 uncultured Mycoplasmatota bacterium | reverse complement strand
ATAATATAATTATATCAGGAATATGGTTGCGAAGAAAATTTACTCTTTTTAGCTGTATTTTTCTAAGCCATTAGAACAAGCACTACAAGTCATTCCTTCTATATCAAGAATTACTTTTTGCATTATAGTATGACCTCAAAACCTAAATCCTCTATTTGTTCTTTAATTATTTCTAAATTAATTTCTTTATTAAGAATAATTGTCACTTCTCCTTCGCTACTTGATGCAGAAACACTTTCTACTTCGTCAAGTAATTCTAGTACTTTTTTTACTCTATTTTCACACCCACTACAATGCATTCCTTTAACTTTAATTTTTATTTCTTTCATCTATATCAAATCCTTTTCTATATTTTTTGTTCTTTATTAACTTTTAATGATCTTAATGCATTAATTATCGCAAGAACTGAAACACCAACATCAGCAAATACTGCTTCCCACATTGTTGATATACCTAATACTGCTAATATTAATACTACCACTTTTATTAGTATTGCAAACACAATATTTTCTTTAACTACTCTCATCGTTTTATGGGATAACTTAATAGCACTCACTATTTTTTTAGGTTCATCAGTCATGATTACGATGTCTGAAGCTTCAATAGCACTATCAGCACCTAAGCCACCCATAGCAATTCCGATATCCGCAAGGGCAAGAACTGGGGCATCATTAATACCATCTCCCACAAAAGCAACTTTATTACTATCTTTTTTATCGTTTATTAATTCTTCTAATTTTGCTACTTTATCTTGAGGTAATAAATCAGAATAAACTTCATCAAGCATTAAATCTTTTGAAATATTTTCAGAAACATTCTTACGGTCTCCTGTAAGCATAATCGTTTTTTTAATTCCATTTTGTTTTAATTTTTTTATTGTAACTTTAGCATCTTCTTTTATTTCATCAGCAATTAGTATATATCCTTTATATTTACCATCTACAGCTATATAAAGAATCGTCCCAATGTCATTACTTTTCTTAAATTTAATTTTGTTTTCTTCCATAAGTTTAACGTTACCAACGAGTACTTGATGTTTATCTATTTCTGCTTTAACCCCAAAACCAGGCAATTCTTGAACATTTTTGATTTTTGATTCATTAATTTTAGAATTATAAGTTGCTTTAAGAGCTAAAGCAATAGGATGCGTAGAATAGTTTTCAGCATAACTAGCATATTTTAATAGTTCTTCCTTACTAATTCCTACTGATTCTATTTTCTGAATAGCAAATACTCCTTTAGTGAGAGTTCCTGTTTTATCAAAAACAATTGTATCTACTTTGGATAATTCCTCTATATAATTACTTCCTTTAATTAAAATGCCCATTTTACTTGCTCCTCCAAGACTGGCAAAGAAACTAAGAGGTATAGATATAACTAAGGCGCAGGGACAAGAAACTACTAAAAAGGATAAGGCAGGATATATAGAAGATTTAAAGCTTTCTTTAGTTATTAAAGGCATACCTATGGCAATTAATAAAGCACTCATTACTACTATTGGTGTATAAAATTTGGCAAATTTAGTAATAAAATTTTCCGATTTAGATTTTTTATTGCTCGCATTTTCCACTAAGTTTAAAATTTTACTAACATTTGATTCGCTAAATATTTTAGTCACTTTTAGTTTTATTAGACCAACAAGATTTATTGATCCACTTAATACTTCATCTTGCTCTTCTACACTTCTTGGCATCGACTCCCCTGTCAAAGCTTTCGTATCTAAACTAGTTTTCCCTTCTATTATTATGCCATCTAAAGGAATTTTTTCTCCTGGTTTTATAACAATAATGTCATTTATTTTTACTTCATCTGGATTTACTTTTTTTAAATTTCCATCAATATATAAATTAGCATAGTCTGGTCTTATATCCATTAAAGTAGCAATCGACTTTCTTGATTTTTTTACAGCCAAACTTTGAAAAAATTCTCCAACTTGGTAAAATAACATAACCGCTACAGCTTCTGGCAATTCTTCTATAAAAAATGCTCCAATTGTAGCTATGGTCATCAAAAAATTCTCATCAAATACTTTACCTCTAAAAATATTTCTAAAAGCTTTTTTTAATATTTCTAGTCCTACTATTAAGTAACTTAATATAAATAAAACACGAGTAATCCATAAATTATCAAATTTAAATAAAATTGCTATGAGAAATAAAAACAGAGATAATAAAATTTTTATTACTTTCTTTTTCATAAAATCACCTTAAATTTCTTCTATTTCAATGTCAGGTTCTTCTTTTTTAGCAACTTTTTTGACTTTACTTATAATTTCATCTTTAGAGTTTTCGTCATATATAAGTTCCATTCTCTCAGTCATAAAATTAATATTAACGTTTATGACACCTTTTATTTTGCCTATTGTTCTTTCTAATTCTAAAGCACAATTAGCACAATCTAATCCCTTTATTTTAAAATTACTTTTCATTTATTAATTCCTTCTTTCTCTATGTTCGACATGCTCAATTCCTATTTCAATTACTTCTTTAACATGCTTATCATCAAGCATGTAATAAACTTCTTTTCCATTTTTGTAGCACTTAACAATACCACTTCTTCTTAATTCTCCAAGTTGATGTGATATCGAGGATTTACTCATGTTAAGGACATTAGCAATATCACAAACACACATTTCGTGTTTATCTAAAGCATATAAAATTTTCATTCTTGTAGGAGTTCCTAAAATTTTAAAGAAATCTGCTATCTTATAAAACAAACTAGCTTCAAGCATTTCTTTATTTACTTTTGTAACTACATCATTATGAATAATATTACAATCGCAAGTAAATTCGTTTTTAGCCATTTTTTCACCTTTTCTATAATATATAATATGCTTAGTTGAACAATTATTCAACCTTAAATTAATTATAGTTGAATAATTATTCACTTGTCAAGAAAAAAATTAAAATTTCTTTAATTTTATCTAAGAATACATTAGCACATTCAAAAAATAAATTCTATCGTAGCTTCCTTAGAAAACATTTTTTTAATCATCTCAATAGTATTTTCTTGTTTTCCTTTTTACCTTTTAACCATTATATAAACCATCAAACTTTTATTTCATCTTTTTTTCGTGAAATTTCTGATAAATTAGGCTATTTTTATTAAATCTATGCAATAATTAAAATTTTGCAAGATGATATATTTATAAAAAAACTATAGATACTATCTACAATTCTTAACTTATCTTTAAAATACTTTTAACTTCTTTAATTGACTTATTAGCTGATTTAGAAATTAATTCTAATGAAGCACCATTTTTAAACATGGATTTAATCATATCCATTATAGTTTCGTTTTTTCCTTGTTCAAGTCCTTGTTCAAGTCCTTGTTCAAGTCCTTCTTCTCTAGCTTCAGCAATTTCTTCCCTTTTCTCTGAC
>CAOJBM010000100.1 GCA_948329525.1 uncultured Mycoplasmatota bacterium | reverse complement strand
TATTAAAAGAACACTTGAAAAGTGTTCTTTTTTGTTATAGAATACCTATAGTGTATAAATTAATACGAAAAGTGGTACATTAAAAGAAAAAATTTTACGGAGGTAACGAATGATAACATTAGAGGATGTGAAAAATAATAAAGAAGTTCAAGCCTTAATTGAAGGAACTGAAAAACAATTAAATGTATTAGGTTTTACAGAACATTCAATAAGGCATATTAGTATTGTTTCAAAAAGAGCGGCAGACATTTTAAGAACATTTGATTATAGTGAAGAAAGGATTGAGCTTGCCAAAATTGCAGGTTATCTACATGATATTGGAAATTGTGTAAACCGCGTTGATCATGCACAATCTGGAGCATTACTCGCATATAACATTTTAAAAGATATGGGAATGTGTGATAAAGATAGGATTGAAATTATGATGGCAATAGGAAACCATGATGAACAAACAGGAACAGCTGTTAGTGATATTTCAGCAGCACTTATTCTAGCAGATAAATCTGATGTTCATAGAGATAGGGTAGTTAATAAGAATATTGCTACATTTGGGAAACATGATAAAGTAAATTATGCAGTAACAAATACAAAACTAGATTTAGATAAAGATGAAAGAAAAGTAATACTAAATATTAATATAGATACGGAAATATGCCCAGTATTAGACTATTTTGAAATATTTATGGATAGAACTATGATGAGTAAATATGCAGCTAAATATTTAGGAATATGGTTTGAATTAGTTATTAATAATACAAAGTTATTATAAAAAATAAAATTAAGAAAATAAAATGTATGAGGAGGAAATAATGAAAAAGAGTAAATTAATAAAAGGATTAACAGTTTTGGTAATTATTGCAATATGTCTTATTTCATTTTGTGGAATCTATATAAAGAAACAAGGAAAAATGACAAACATAATGCCAGAATATAGCATGGGAATGAACTTAAGTGGAGCAAGAGTAGCAAAATTTAAAATTAGTGATAAAACAGAAGAAATTATATATGATGCTGAAGGAAATGTAGTAACAGATGGAACCAATGAAGATGGTACATTAAAAGAAGGATATACCAAAGAAAATAAGCCAGTAAATTCCGAAGATGTATTAAATGAAAAAAATTATGAATTGGCAAAGAAAATTATGCAAAACCGTTTAGATAATATGGGAATTAGTGAATATGATTTAAGACTAAATTATAGTAATGGTGAAATTATTGTAGCAATTCCAGAAGATAGTTATACAGATACAGCAATTTCAAATCTTAGCTACTTAGGAAAATTTGAAATAAAAGATAGCAAAACAGATGAAGTATTAATGGATAATAGTAATATAAAAAATGCAGCAGCAGTTTATGGAAATACAAATACAGGTACAAGAGTATATTTAAGTATCGAATTTAATAAAGAAGGAAAACAAAAATTAGAGGATATTACAAGAACATATATATCATCTAAAGACGAAGAAGGAAATGATACAACAAATAAAATATCAATCAAATTAGATGATGAAACCTTACTAGAAACTTATTTTGATGAACCTATAACAACAGGTAGCTTAGAGCTATCTATTGGAAGTGCATCAACTTCAAATGAAGAAATATCTGACTATGTAAAACAGGCAAATCAAATAGCAGGGCTTATTAAAAATGATGTAATGAAAATCAAATATGAATTATCTGAAAATAATTATGTTTCTGCATCAATCGATAATATAGACATAAAAGTAGTATTATGTGTAATAATAGCTATTCAAGTAATAGGATTTATATATTGGGGTATTCGTTATAGGGCAAATGGAATATTTGCTATAATAGGAACATGTGGACTTATGGCAATTATATTACTAGTTGTTCGTTATGCAAATGTTACAATATCATTAGAAGCAATAGTTGCAATAATTAGTATATTAGTTTCAAATTTTCTAATGCTTCAATATGCATTAAGAAAATTTGAAAAAGCAGAAGGAAATAAGTTAGAAATTATAAAAGAAACATATAAACGATATGCAAGTATATTATTACAATTATGCATAATTGCGATTGTATTTACATTTATAAATTGGTTACCTATTGCAAGTATTGGTATGTTACTATTTTGGGGAATAGTAATACTTATGTTATATAACTATATTGTAATGAATCTTTTATTTGATTTAAAAGAGGTAAGAAAATAGAAAGGAGAAAGAATATGGAAAAAATAAAAAATCCAAAAATTATTTATCTAATAGCAGTTTTAATTATAATTGTGGGAATAATTGTAACATGTATATGGAAAACAAATTTCTCCTTAGAATATTCAGAACATACAAGAATTAATGTTTATATTGGAAAAGAATTTAATGTGGAAGATATGAAGCAAATTGTAAAAGATGTATTTAAAAATAAAGAAATTAAATATCAAAATATTGAAACATTTAATGATTCTATAGCAATTAATGTAAAAGAACTAAATGATGAAGAACTAACAGTTTTAAAAGATAAAGTAAAAGAAAAATACGAAATAGAAGAAATAGATAGTAATGTAACAACTATGACTATACCACATTATCGTATAAGAGATATAATAAAACCATATATTGTTCCGATGGTTATTACTACTATAATTATATTAGCATATGTGGGAATCCGCTATTTGAAATTAGGAGCATTTATTGTTACAATTAGATTATTAGTTAGGCTAATTGTATCACAAGCAGTATTTGCAAGTATAATCCAAATTTTAAGAATACCAGTAGGAGTATATATGGTACCAGTGGCAATTCTTATATATATACTTACAATAATGGCTACTGTAATAGTATATGAAAATGAAGCAACTAGAAAAAAGGAGCAAGAAGAAAAAAATAAAGTACAAAAGGCATAACCTTTTAAATACTTACATGTTCTGTATTTAGATTGCTTAGACATATAGAAAAAATGTCAAATTTTCCTGTAATATAATGAAAGAGATAAGGTTTGAAACTTATCTCTTTTATGTTTATATAACAAAATGTTATTGTAAGTTAAAATATAGTGCGTGCTATTTCTTGTTAAATAGATTACATGTTATTCTATAATAAATGTTTTATCTTTTTACGAGAGTCTTGTTCTAAATCATAAACTATGTCAACATCAGTTCTTAAATCCTTAACGTCTTTTTGAAGTCCGATAATTGCATTATAATTTCTATCGATTGCTTGATAATTTGAAAAAATTTTTTCATCAAATTTAGAGTAATTGTCATCAATTTTTTTATTTAGAAATTCATATTGTTTAAATAACTTATCTTGATTTTTAGATAAAGTTGCAGTTGTCTGTTTGACTTCATCTAAAGTATTTAGAATATAAGAAGTAGTTTTCTTATTTTCATCTAAAGTATTTAGAATATAAGAAGTAGTTTTCTTATTTTCATCTAAAGTA
>CAOJBM010000099.1 GCA_948329525.1 uncultured Mycoplasmatota bacterium | reverse complement strand
GTCTATTGAAATTTGGTTAGAAAATAAAAAATTGAGAATTTCGCAATTAATTTAATAGTTGAATTTTGTAGAAAAATATGTCGATTTATAGTATAATAAAAAAGATTTTATTGGGGGGTGAACAAAGTGTCTTTTAGTGAAGTAAAATTGTTTAGCAATGATAATATAAAGAAAATACGTTTAACAACATATACGTGGGAAGAGTTATTAGGAGATAAAAGTATATTATATAGTGCAATATGTGATTTATTACTTTCAGAGGAAAATTTATTTTACTATGCTACACAGAAAGAAACAACAAAAACATTAGAAGATACAAAAAAATATGTAAAGAAATTAATTGACAAAAATATTATTGATAGTAAATTAGACGATGTTTTTTCAAGTATAGGTTGGAACAAAGATGGAGTAGATATAAATAATACACGTTTTCAAGGAGATTTAGCAGAATATTTAATGTGTATACTAATGGATAAAATAACAAATATTGATACACTGATTTCTAAAGTATCCTTAAAAACTTCACCTAGAATGTCTTCGTTTGGAAATGATAATATTTATTTTGATTATCAAAAAGATATTTTATATTATGGTGAATCAAAATTTTATGATAATGTGGGTGCTGCTATAACAAGAGCAAAATCAAGTCTAAAAGAACATGCAAACAAAGAAGAATTTAGTTATATAAGATCTCATGATAATGTTATAATAGCAGAAGATGGGACTAAACGAGAAAAAATAATAGAAGAACTGGAAGAAAAAGAAATAGAAGATGTTACTATAAAAAGTATATTTTTTATAGCAAATGATGATATATATTTAAAAAAAGATTATGAAAGCAAGATATTAAATTCTTTTGGGAATTTAGAAGAACTGAATGCAAAGTCTGCTGAAATAATTATGATATTTTTACCAATTTTATCAAAAATAGAATTTTTAAATTATTTTAAAGGTAGGTTAAATGAAAGTTGAAAAATGAGATAGTTTATAAATATTTAGATACTAATATAAAAGTAAATAGAGAAAAAGTATTAAAAAATTATTTAGAAAAACAAGAATATAGTAATGAGTTATCCTTTTATGATTTAAATATGTATGAAAATAAAGATGACTTAAAAAACAATATAAGTAAAATCATATATAAATCAAAATTGGATAAAAATATTACATTAACAAAATATCAAATTGAAATACTAAATATTTTACAAGATAATAATATATTTTTGAGTGCACCAACAAGCTTTGGAAAAACATTTATTATGCTAGAATTTATAAAAAGAAATATAGATACTTTAAAAAATATTGTTTTTATAATACCTACTATTTCTTTAATGAATGAACTATTAAAGAAGATATATGATAATTTTGGCGATGAATATAACATTTGTATAAATAGTGAAGAAGCAATTGAAGAAAAAAATATATTTGTATTTGTACCTGAGCGAAGTAATGCTGATTTTATAGAAATTACCAAAAAGATAGATATTGATTTTTTAGTTTTTGACGAAATATATAAATTACAAGGAACAAAAAAAGAACTTAGAACAGATGATCGATTAATATATATGAATAAAGTTTATTTAGAACTTGTTAAAATTTCAAAAAAAATAGCTTTATTGGGACCATATATAAATAGTGTAGAATTTAGTAACACAAATATAGATATAATAAAATTCTATACTAACTATATGCCAGTATATAATGAAATCAATGTTTTAGAAGAAAATAAAAACTGGAAAGATGAAATAAAATTTGATAATCAATTGATTTATTTTAGAACTCCACAATCAATTTATAAAAATATTGATGATATATTAAGTAAAATACCAGAAAATGATTATTATATTGAATTATACAATAATGAAATAGATTTTTTGAAAAATAATATAGGAGAAGAGTGGTATGTAATTGAACTCTTAAAAAGAGGCATTGGTATACATCATGGAAAGACTCCGATGTTTTTAAGAAAGTTTTACGAAAACGAATATAATAAGAAAAATATAAAAATATTGCTATGTACAGATACATTAATGGAAGGAATAAACACTCCAACTGAATCATTGCTAATTGTCGATAATCCAGGTAGTGCTTTTAAATTGAATAATCTTATCGGAAGAGTAGGAAGATTAAATCCGAAAAAACCAGTTATAGGAAATGTAACTATATGTAATAAAGAGATTTTACAAGATTTAATAAATATTAATAGTTGGCTAGATCTAAAAATACGTGCAGAAGATGAAGAAGTCCTTTCTGATGATGAAGTATTATACTTAAATAAACAATATTCAAATGAAGAAAAGAACAATCAATATAAGGAAAAAATAGATTTACTTAAGGAAAGGTATAATATAGTAACAGAAGAAATAGTAAATAATAATTTAGAGTTAGATAAGGTACTAAAATTATTTAATCAGGGGATTATTAATGAGTTAGAAAATAGTCAAAATGTATATCAATGTATTGTAGCGGCAACTAAGTTAATACCAGGTCCATCATATATATTTAATAAAGATAGATTTATCAACTTAAATTTACAAATTAATTACCTTCCATATAAAACATATATAAATGATATTTTAAATAGGAAATCATTTAGAGAGATTATAAAGTCGTTTAATACAGAATATAATACTTCAGGAAATGTTGAAAATATAAATTTATTTATTGACGCATTATATAATTTGAATAATTTTATAAAATTTAAATTTTCAAAAATAATAAATTATATAAATATTACAAAAAATGATATAACAAATGATAGTTTAAAAACTTTTATATCATTATTAACAACATTTAACAAGTTAGAAACTTCTTACAAAATATTAGATGATCTAGGAATTGCAAATGATGATGCACAGAAAATAATACAAGTTTTAAATTTGGATAATAATATTTCTGCATCAAAGATGATGAAAATATTAAAAGATAATAAAATAAAATTAATTAGAGAGATTAATAGCCCATTTTCTAAAAATAATATAGAGAGTATATAAAAATAATAGTAGTGATAATACTACTATTTGTTTTTTTGATAGCATATATATTAGAGCATATGACATAAGGAAAAAGAATTAGATATCCTTATTTTCTTTCATCCATTCGAGCAATTCATCTTCAGAAATTACATTATTATTAAATTCTTTAATCTTTGATTTAGCAAGTTGCTTCCAATTCACAAAGGCTAGATTAACTTGTTCATCATTAGATCTTTTAGCTTGCATTAATCTTCTTTGATAGTTATTTCTATAAAATTTTATTCCATTTACAGTTTTTCGCTTTTTAGTATAAGAGTTAGTAGCACCAATCATTTTACAAGTTTGTTCATTTTCATAATATGTAATATCACAATACTTTTCTGTATTCTTAATTGGAATAAAGTATTTGCCACAATTTTTACAAGTTCTAATTTTTATGTCCTTATTCGATGCAATTTCCAGCAACGATACATATAGGAGATTAGATAGATATGATGTATGAAAAACAGGACTATCATTTA
>CAOJBM010000098.1 GCA_948329525.1 uncultured Mycoplasmatota bacterium | reverse complement strand
ACCCAGAATGGGGAAGATTTATAAATGCAGATTCCGTTTTAATTGAGGGGTTATTAGGATTAAATCTATATTCATATTGCTATAATAATGCAGTAAATAGCATTGACTTAAATGGAAATATGGCAATACCAATAGAACAAGTTATAGAGCTATCTTCTCAATATATTCAAATTGATTGGTATGCTGTTTGGACACAAATAGAATATGCAATACCTGTTGCATGGAATTATTTAGTAAGTAAAATTAAACCTAAACCTAGTGTAGAAAGTGTACTTTTACCACAGATTGAATATTCAGCAGCAATGGGAGGAAGTGGAAGTTTTACAAACCCAATGCCTACAAGTACACCAGCATCTCCACAACCACCAAAAGCACCAAAAAATAATAAGAAGCCAACTGATAGAGGTCAAGTAAATAAACCTGTTTTTAATAGTAATCAGCGAGTTGTTATACAATTGGCAAAAGAAGCTAAAGCAAATGGTGGAATAACAATGCAAAATGCTAGAAACTTATTACAATGGGCAAATGAATATGGAATTAGTAATCATGGACCTATGATTCATCCAGACAGAAGTGGAATTTGGAGTTATACAGAACATATTAAAATATTTAAATATCATATTCCTATTTTTCCAAATGCATAGGAGGGATTAAATGTGAAACTTATAAATATACTTTATGATTATGAATATGATGACGTTCAAGATACAATAGAAGTTACAGATTGTGTGGACATTGTAAGAGTTCCAGATTTTGTCTGTGACAATCTAGATTCTATAGTGCAAAAGTTTTTTGATTGGGTATCTAATACAAAAAATTACAACTATTATATTAAAAATGCTAATGGAGAAGAAGTTTTAGCTATAGGAACAAATGAATTCGTTAAATGGCTGAATGAGAATTATATACAATGTGAAAATCAAGAAATAACAATAGTTGAGACACATACAGAATATAATCCTAATTATCCATCAGCACTATTTTAAATTTTTTTTACATAACACAAAAATGATTATATAGAAATTAATAGTGAAGATGTTAATAAAAAGTATATAAATTTGTAAAGGGTAGAGGATATACGTATATTTTCTACCTTTTTGTGATATAAAACTTTACAAGAAAGTATGAATATGATAATATCTATATGATGGAAACACATACACATGGCAAAATGGAAGGCAATTAGCAGGAATAAAAAATAGTAGTAGTACAATAACATACAAATACAATGACAGTGGAATAAGAACACAAAAAACAGTAAATGGAACAACAACAAACTATTATGTAGATGGAAACAAGGTAATATATGAAAAAACAGGAAATAATGTAATATACTATACATATGATGAAAATGGAAATATTATAGGGTTAAACTATAACAATACACAATACTATTACATAAGAAACGGGCAAAATGATGTAATAGGCATACTAGATAGCAACTTAAACCAAGTAGTAAGTTATGAATACGACAGTTGGGGAAACACTATAAGCATAAAAGATGCAAACGGAAACAACATAACAAGCAGTAGCAACATAGGAATAATAAATCCATACAGATACAGAAGCTACAGATACGACACAGAAACAGGACTATACTACCTAAATTCGAGATACTATAACCCAGAATGGGGTAGATTTATAAACTTCGACAACTATGGTGGACAAGTGGGAGAAATATTAAGCCATAATGGATATGCATATTGTATGAATAATCCAGTTAATATGATAGATGAAAATGGAAATATGGCTATATCTGGTACAGTAGCAGGAGTTGGAACTTTAGTTGTGGGATTTTTAGCAATACTTGCTACTACACAAGAAACATGTAAACAAGCCATAAATGATTTTGGAAATGCAATGGCAAGTGTAGGCAATTATATTGATCAACAGCTACGAAAGGATGAAGAAAGAAATCATACAGTATATCAACTAAGAAATGATAATAGTGGGCAAATAGTTTATGTTGGAAGGACTACTAATTTAGAGGCTAGAAAGGAACAACATAGAAAAACTAAACCAGGTAATACATTAGAAATAATAGCAGATAATTTGACAAGAAAAGAAGCAAGAGGAATAGAACAAATATATATGGTAGAATATAATACTAGAGCATTTCTTAATAAAATAAATGGAATTAGTCCAAACAATAAGAAAATAAAGATATATATGGAGGCTGGAAGACAAATGATATATTATTTAGGTAATAATGTATCAAATGAGGCTCTGTATTGGACAGGTAAATAAGAAGAGAAAGGAACGATGTATGCAAGAGAAAAAAGAATGTGATTGGAAAATAGGAGATACATATGCTTATAAAATAGCACGAAGTATTAGCAAAGATGTGAATTTAATAGGAAAATATATGATATTTAGAAAAGTTGATGATAATAAAGACAATAAGATATATGAGAGTCCAATTGTTTATGTACAAATAACAGATGATAGTAAATTACCCAAAACTAAGGAAGAGATTGAAGAACTTCAATATGTTATAACAGTAAATGAAGGAAACGTTAGACATCAATATAGAATGCAACTAGATAATATTACAAGAAAAATGGAAGAATTAATATATATAGGCAATTATGTGGATTTAATTACTCCAAATGATGAATATATACAAAGAGAGAAAATAAGTATATGGGGATGTTCAATTAGAAATGTAAATTATATATTAGATAAATTAAAAAGGTTAGGTACAAATAAGTATCCAGTATATTATGAAACAGATCCTAAAAATATACCAGATTCACATATTAGATTTTTAATGAGAGTACAACATTATAAAAAAATATTAAAAATAGATCCACCAGATGAAGCTATTGTTAAAGATGATCCGTTATTGTATATAGCCCTAGTTGATTCATTAATGATAGGAGGATTTGTAAAAAATCCAGTTGGATTTATAAATGAAGAGACAAAACAAGAAACATATAAAAGGATAAGAAAACTAAAGGATATTATTAATTCTTCTAGTGATGAAGATAAAAAAGAGAGAATTGAAGCATTAGACGAGTTTGAAAAAAAAGTAAGAGAATATAAATGTACTTTTCTTAAGGTAAATGGAAGTGTAATGCATATAAATCCCAAAAAACTTGAATGAAAGAATAGGTTATATTAAAAGGTAGAAAATTTTCTACCTTTTGGTTACAAGATAATGGTATATGAATTTTTATGAAAGTTTTACTTACAGCATAAATGCTTTGAAAAATTTGTAAGAAACCTCCTTTAACAAGGGAGGTTAAGATAGCTATTAGCGAACGTTAGTGAGTGCTACAGATTTCTTATGCAGTGGCTGGCAGTGCGAAGCACTGACGGAGGGTTCACTTCAATTAAAGGGGATCTAGAGCTAGTTCATAGAAGATTTGAATTGCAAAGTTCTAAATAGCATAATTTCTAGAATTGATTAGTTCTAGTATTTAATACCATTATCCTGTAACCTTTTTTGTAAGAAAGTAACACAAATGGGTTTACAAGTGAGTATGAATATGATATAAATAATAATACAAACGGAATGAAGTATACATTATCGAATAAGGCTAATAGGGTAAAATACAACTATGATAATGTAAATAGGTTAAAAGACATAAAATTAAATGACAATATAACATGGGAAAACAACTATGATAGTTTATCAAGAGTAAGTTCTAAAAAAATAGTAAGTGGAAGTAAGAATT
>CAOJBM010000097.1 GCA_948329525.1 uncultured Mycoplasmatota bacterium | reverse complement strand
GCACTTTATATAAAGTAGCACTGAACACTGGTAGCGATAAATCATAACGAGATGGAACTATGAAATTAATGAGAAATTAGATAAGTGCTAAAGAAATATACTAATTAAGAGGTAAAAATGGAAACAAAGAGAGAACTAACGTTAATACCAAAAACAGAAAATTATATAAAATATATGTTGAATATAATAATGAAATTACCTAGAACAGAAAAATTCAACATAGGTAATGAATATAAAAATATGATGTATATTATGCTTGAAGATGTTATGATGCTTGGAAAAATAGGTATGGAAGAAAAATTAGACTATATCAATAAAATAGATGCACGAATAAATGTACAAAGGGTTTTTTTAAGAATAATGAAAGATAATAGATGGATTGATGAAAAGAAGTTTTCATATAGTATGTCACTTTTAGATGAATTAGGAAGAATAGTTGGAGGTTTATTAAAGGCTTATGCCCAAAACATTAAGAAATGAGTTTGATAAAAAACTTTCATATGAAAAGTTGATGGAAGCACATAAAAAAAGTTGTGAAAATAAAAATTGTAGGAAAGACATAATAATGTTTAATTTGAAAAAAGAAGCATATGTCAAATATTTATATGAAAACTTGAAAAATCAAACATATAAACATGGAGGATATACTATATTCTATGTTCACGAACCAAAATTGAGAAAAATACAAAAATCGAGATATATTGATAGAGTAGTTCATAGATGGTTGGTAGATAATTTTCTTGCTCCTACATTTATACCACAATTTATAGAAACTTCATATGCATGCTTGCCAAATAAAGGTATGCACCAAGCAACATTAGATGTAAAAAAAGCTATGTTACATTGTAAACGAATATGGGAAGATTACTATATTATAAAGATGGATGTAAGAAAATATTTCCAAAATATAAATAAAGAAATATTGATGAACATAGTAAATAAAAAAATAAAAGATAAGAAACTACTGTGGCTAATAAATGAAATAATATATTCTACCGAAGGAGATACAGGGATTCCAATAGGAAATTATACATCACAAATCTTTGCAAATGTGTATTTAAACGAAGTAGACCAATATGCAAAACATAAATTAAAATTAAAGTATTATTTTAGATATATGGATGATACAATTATTTTAGTCAAAAACAAGGAAGAAGCAAAGAAAACATTGCTTGAAATTACAAAATTTTTACAAGATGAATTAAAATTAGAATTAAATAGTAAAACACAAATATTTAAAAGTAAACAAGGGGTTAATTTTTGTGGTTATAAAATAAATGAATATAGAATGAAACTTAGAGAAAAAGGAAAGAAAAAATTAAAAAAGAAAATTAAGGATTTAAAAGAAAATATAAAAAATGGAACAATGACGAGTAGAGAAGCAAAAAAATACTTATGTGGTCATTTCGGATATATAAAATATGCAAATATATATAAACTAAAAAAGAATTTATTCTATATAAATTAGGGGTAAATCAAAGGCTCAGTTGCTTCGTGGGGGTAGCTTCAACAACAGCTATTCTGACAACCCTGCGTGCTACCGTGATAACAACACTGCGACTAACACTAACACGAACAACGGGTTTCGCCCAGCACTCTAATATTATTCCAGATTATATATTTTAAGGAATATATACAGAGATATATTAGATATTAAAGAGGTTTACTCCTTCCTAATTTAGGTAAATATGATACAATAAAACAGGTATTAGTAGTATGATATACGAATATACTTGTTTTATGCTTTTATAACGAAGAAAAGATGAAGTAGTTTCATCTTTTAAATACCTAAATTATAACTTCAATGTTTTTTATTTGAATAGAGATATCTTTATTCCCTTTACAATCTAAACAGCCATCTATTAAAAGTATTTGATTAGAATGAATGTTTTGATATATATAGTCTGCAAGTTCATTTAATGCAAATACTTTTATTTTACAATTATTTTTTAATTCAATCCAAAAATAACAGATAGAAATATTATTTCCCATAAAGAAAAATTCAAAAATAGGATCATTAGCAACTTTCCCTATTATATAACACTTATTCATATGTAGCTCCTATTTTAATTTCAAAGTAAGTTCCTGTAATTCTTCTATGAATTGATATGCTTCTGAAACTGATAAATTATCTATGTTTACTTTACTTATTTTATCTAATAAAGATAATATTGATTTATTTAGCAAATAATCAGAACTATCAAAAATTGCATTATTTTCTACAATTTTAAAATTGATATCATCATTAACAAATAGTTTATAATACTTATCAAAGCTAGAACACGGAAAACCACATTTTACTATATCAACGTTTAAATTTGTTAGTTTTAAATTATATATTTTAGACAGAACTTTAGCATCATCATCTAAACATATGTAAAATACACCACTTTTGAATAAATAGAGGGTTTCGCTATTTTCATTCTTTAATTTCTTATAAATATCATATAATTTACTCATATATACACTCTCCTCATATAAAAATTGTTCAGAATTATTATACAACAAAAATAAACGACAGTAAAGTATTGTCGAAAATTTTAAAAAGTGATATGATAAATAAAATGGTTGAGGAGGGAGGTGAAATAAGATGAACAATGATAAAAGCCTTACAAGGCAAGACATAGAACTATTTATGATGGCTCAATTTATAGATGTAATAAATGTGTTTGAAAAATATGAAACAATTGATGAAGTAAAAAAAGATGTAAAATCTAGAAAGAAGATCTATTTAAATTATATAAAACAAATTCAAGAACCTATGGAATTTGTAGCATTAAATTTATATGATAAAAATATAGATGATAAATTAAAAAAATGTGAAGATGCATATTCAGATAGTACAGAATATAAAATAGCAATACAAAAATTAAAAGTTGCAACTAATACATTAATTGAAAAATTAGATGATACAGAAAAAGAAAAACTAAAAGAAATAAATAATCTAATATATGAAATATGTGATTTTAAAACACATTTAGCATATAAAATTCGGTCTAATAGATGGTATCAAAATCAAAGAAAAATGTACTTAATTAAGCAGTTGGTATAGTAAAACTATTACCATTTTTAGGAACTTAATTAAGTACAAAATCAAAAACTAAAATTAACTAAAATCATTAACATCTTTATAGAAGTCAGCAACAGGTCTATTAAAAACGATTGAAAATGCTAATAATTCATAATCTTTTACACAACGTTTATTATGCTCAATAGCATATATATCAGCTTTATATAAATTAAGACCAATCAATTCTAATTTTTCGCATAAAACTTTTTGAGAAAATCCACTTTCTACACGGAATTTCTTAAAGTTTTCAGATATGACATTTAATTTATTATTAATTCCTCTACGGCGATTCATAGTAAAAACACTCCTTATATTCTAATAAATACATTCTACAATAAAAGTGAGGGGTAAAAGGCAATATATTATTGCCTTTTACCCCTCTAATCTGTTAAGTAAAAAAAATAAAATATAAGAATAAAAATAGATATTATTTATTTTTTAGAATCCACTCATAGACTTCATTTTCAGTAAGTTTGCCTTTTTTCATAAGATTAATTTTTTCTTTAGCCTGCTTTTTCCAAGTTTCAAAGTCTTTAGAAAGTTCTTTGTTTTCCTTATTTTTTCTAACTTGCATAAATTTTTGTTGATAAGTTCTTCTATATTCGCCCATAG
>CAOJBM010000096.1 GCA_948329525.1 uncultured Mycoplasmatota bacterium | reverse complement strand
ATCACTAAGTAAATCTATAAAGTGATAACCAGAGTGAAAAAGTTTGCCATACCCAAAACAGTAAGGATGATTTTCTTTTAACATATCATGGGGCATTTCCCAAGCACCATCACTATGGAATATATCAATATTAGTAATAGGCATTTGGTATTGATCTACGACATTTGTTAAAACTTCCTTTATTTTTTCATATCCTTTATGATACTGTCTTTGGCACATAACCTTACAAGCCCCTTTAGAATGTTTGGCTAATTCTAAAATATCATAATATTGTTTTCGTACTTTTTCTATTGATTTTAAAGATGTCATATTTTTAGTAACAGTAATAGGTTTATCAGTTAATACATTTATATTGTTTTTTAAGGCAAATTCTAAATACATAAAATGACCTTTTGGCTCGGTTGAAATAATTAAATGTGTAATTTCTAAAGTATTACAGACTGCTAAAAGATTAGAATATATCTCATTAGGTAAGTGATCATCATCTTTATGTAAATCATCTATGGTAAATATTTTTGTATTTTTAAAATCATTTTCTTGTAAATAATTTTTAATTGTTTCTTTTTGAGAATTAAGATCAATAACTAGGGCTAGATTTACTTTGTGTTTTTTAAAGTAAGGTAAGTAAATTCTTTTTGCATGGGGTCCTATACCAACTAAAGCAACATTTTTCATAGAATTTTCCTCCTTTTGTGATGGCTATTATATAGTAATAACTCCCAACTTAAAAGAGAAAAAAGTTAATTTGCTAAACAAAAAAAATTAGTGCTTTGCAAATATGCAGAGCAACTAATTTATTTCATATAATTTTCTTTATAAAATTTTAAAATTTCATAATCTCTACGAACGATAAACTTTGTATGGTAAACACTTTTATCACTATCATACATAGATGGCTTTAATTTATTTTCACAGTTTTTAATTAAATTCATAGCAGTTTCAATATCAAGCCATAATAGTTGTGATTCTTCGTTTATTTCTTGTTCTGTAAAATGTGTTTGCCCTAAATCTGTTACATCAGCAACATAAATGTAAGAAATCTGTTTAAAATTATCTTGTGATTTAATTTCTTCAATAGTACCTAAGCATTCTCTTATTTTGACCTTACAACCAGTTTCTTCATATACTTCCCTTTGAAAAGCAATAAGTGGATCTTCTTCATTTTCTATACCACCACCAATTAACTTAAATTCATTTTTTAATTGTTTATTTAATATAGCAATTTTATTATCTTTAAAAATGATTCCACGAGATGCATATCTTAATCTAGGGTTTTCTATGGCAATAGGTTCAATATTAAAATCTTTATCTGTTATAACTTTTATACAAATCATATACTGCCTCCATATAAATTATTTTACCATAAATAAAAGACTGACAAAACTATCAATCTTCTAAAACTGTTGTTACAAAATCACGAGCAACATGATTAATTGTTCTCTTTGGGTATATAATGCCAATAGGGTTTTTTGGCATTTCTTCCTTTAATTGTATTTTGGCTAAATTATATTCTTTTAACTCATCTTCTATAAAATAACCAATAAAATCATTTGCTTTAATATAATCAGCCATTAGTTTACTATCTGGCATTAAATGTTGGGGCTTAATTTCTATATTTTTACTTTGTAATATTTCATCTAACATTTGCCTCCTACGAGAACTACCAGAAATAACTAAAGTGTAATTAGATAGATCTTTTAATGTATTAATTTTATCTTTAATTCTTTCATAATAATTTTTAGAACAAGCAAAGCAAGTATTATATTGTGATATAGGTTGAATTTCTAAATCAAATTTTTCACTATAATTGATATGTGGCAAATAATCTATCAAAATATCTATTTTATGATTCATTAAATAGTCATTAAGGTTAGTAGCACTATCAGTAAAAATATGAATTTTAACATTAGGGTATTTTTTTGTAAATTTAGTTAAATATTTTTCTAGTACAAAATCAGCAATATTTCTTGTTGTACCAATAGTTAATATTACTTCTAAATTATCAGATAAATCATCTGCAGTAAACATATCTATTTTACTAAAAAGTTCATCCAGTTTTTTATATAGTCTTTCACCATCAAGTGTTAATTCAAAACCCTTATTTGTAGTTTTTGTTAATTTTAAATTTAATATTTCTTCTAATTTTGCAACACTTCTACTTAGACTAGAAGAAGATATATTGTGTTTTCTGCTTGCCTCTGAAAAACTACTTTCTTTAGCAGATACATAAAAATCACTATAATAAATAAAATTACTTCTTAAATCATACAATTCAAACACAATACCACCCCAGAAATTGCTTTATATATTACAACAAAAAAAGGGAAAAGTCAATTTCCATCTTCTTCATTTCTCTTTTTTATGCTTAGTATAAATAACTCTTTCATAAAAAGAATCATTTATATCATAGCCTTTAAAGTCATTTTCTTGTTCTCCCATTAATTCATCTCTTAAATCATTTATTAGATCAACTATTTTATTACCTAATTCTTTAGGGTACATAGAAAAGAAATTTTGATATAAAGAATTTAAAGTATGATATGTAACTAAAACTGATTCATTAACTTTATATTCCTTTGTTATAGTGTCTGCAATATTATCCATGAAGACCTCCTTAAAATATTCTCATAAAATTATTAAAACTATTAAATAATTTATTCATAGTTTTGTACTTATTTAATTGATTAATAATTACACCAAAGATTATTAAATCAAATACCGTAAATACTACCATAACATTATTTACGAATCCTAAACTAGTTACTGTTAAAGCCATGTCATAAGGTATCCCCATATTATCTGCCCAAGATATTCCTAAAGAATGATTATAAGCAATTAAACAATATAAAAGTGCTCCACCTATAAATATAATAATAGTTTTTATAATAGTAGTACATACTATATATAAATAATCATAAATATCTAGCATTTTATCACCTCATCTTCCTATAAAGTCTTGTACAACTATTAAATCATACACTATTTTTTGCATAAAGTAAACGACTTCCATTAACATTTGTGCAAAAGACATTCATTTAACACTTGTATAAAATAAATGCAGAGTTGGAGGTAAGAGAATCTATGAATATGAACAGTAAAAAAATACTTTCTATGAATTTAAAATATTATAGAGAACAATACAACTTATCTCAAGAAAAATTTGCTGAAAAAGTGGGTAGTAATTTAGTCTATATTAATCAACTTGAAAATTGTAGAAGAAAGCCAACTACTGATATGTTAGACAAAATTGCTGATGGGATGAATAAAAACATTGATCCCAAATTAAAAATGACTAGTTCTAAACTATTAGAGTATAATCCTAGTCATAAAACAAATTTTACTAGAGTAGATGAGAAGAAAAAATAACCTAAACTTTGACTAGGTTATTTTATTTTATCCACATTCCATTAACATTTGTGCAAAAGACTTTGCTTTAACACTTATATAAAATAAATAAGGAAATGGGGAGATAGGAATGACATTTATGTCTAGTAAAAAAATACTTTCTATGAACTTAAAATATTACAGATCTCAATACAACTTATCTCAAGAAAAATTTGCTGAAAAAGTGGGTAGTAATTTAGTCTATATTAATCAACTTGAAAATTGTAGAAGAAAGCCAACTACTGATATGTTAGACAAAATTGCTGATGGGATGAATAAAAACATTGATCCCAAATTAAAAATGACTAGTTCTAAATTATTAGAGTATAATCCTAGCCATAAAACAAATTTTACTAGAGTAGA
>CAOJBM010000095.1 GCA_948329525.1 uncultured Mycoplasmatota bacterium | reverse complement strand
TTATATTCTCTTAATGACCTTCCATCCATCCATGATAATGTTTTACTTCCTATTGATATTGGATTTCCTATTTCATCATATGTGATTTCTTCATCATTAAACTTTGTTAATAAATCTTGCCAATTAGTACTTCCATAAGTATATGTATCTTCTTTAATTAAGTTTTCTGTATTATAAGTATATTGCTTCTTAGATAAAATATTTCCATAGTTATCATATGTATATTTAGTTGTAATATTAGTTACCAAATTATCATCTTGAATTAATTGTGATTGGTCATCATAAGTATATTCATTAACTAAATCATTACCTTTATATATTTCAGTTATATTACCTAACTTATCATAAGTATACTTATAAATTGTTCCTTTATCATATACTTCTGATATTATATTTGACGTCTTATATCCATGTGATAAATACTTATATTTTGTTTTATATGAACTATTTATATTATTTTTTACTACTTTTTAAATAAAGTTAGAAGATATTAACTTTGCTATAAGTTTTAATATCTTCATTTCTTATTACTATCAATAGTTATTGAGATGCTTACCATAGTTATTATAACCTTTTATTAAGTTTATACTATTATAATTACAAGACTGACATAATTATTCGTGAATCACTAGAAATTGTTTTTATATTAAATTTTATTCCCTTTTTCTCAAGGTTATTTAAAATTGCATTTTTTAAATTTACATTTTTAAAATATATTTCCACAAAATTAACATCATTAATTAAAATCATTAATTGACAATTACTTTTTTCAAAATCTTTATAATTTTTTATAATTTCATAATCTGTATTATTTTTAGGATAAATTTTCAAATTAAGAAAAACAATATAAATATTAGATTTAAATTTACCTTTAACATATACTTTATCAAAACAAATATTTTGATTATTATAATATATTTCATCTTCTGAAATGTTTATTTTAAAATTACTTAAATTAATGTTTTCAAATAAATCATTTAAAAAATTATTACATTCATTTGGTCTCTCAAATTCTATTCCTATCATAATATCATTCCTCCTATGGTGTTACTAATGCTACTCCTATGCTTGCTCCACCAGTCACAGGAGCAGCAATGGTAGCAGCTATCCACTTTGCTCCTAAATATCCTAAATATACTGTTCCAACAACTGTTGCTCCTGTTATTAACTTTTCTGCTCCAGGTCTAGGAATATCATCATCTCTTGGCTCATATGGTTCAGATGGTAAAGTCCATTTGCCATCTGGACTTTTTTTCCAATATTGGTCATGAGGTACCATTGGATGTTGTTTCGCATTACCATGATTAGTATGATGTCGATCTTTAAATGGATTCCCCTCACCATCTCTCCAACGTTCCTTAGTTCCATCTGGTGAAATATCATGACTATATGGATCCCCAAATAATGGTATATCATTTGTATGCCCAGAAGAAGATAATACTACATTATTTTTTTTAATGCTTTTCACTGTTGAAGGAGCATTAGCTTTCTTTATAAGCAACGATGACAATTTAGATAATAAATTCGAAAAAATTCCATTTCCATTTCTATCTTTGTAATTAATAGGATTATTACTGACATAAGCATATAAATTATAAGACACTATATCAGCATTAGAACAAACTATATTATCAGCATTTAAAAATCTTCCTGTTTTTGGATTATAATATCTACTATTTAAGTAATATAGGTTTGTTTCAACATCATAGTAGTATGAACGGTATCTAAATGGATTTATTTCTCCTATGTTGTTTGTACTATTATCTACTATACTTAAAATATTTCCATATGCATCATATGAGTATGTTACTATTTCTTGATAATTACTATCTAATATTCCTATGACATCTCCTAAGATGTTTTTATGATAATAGTATGTTACTCCATCATAGACAAATCCTAGTACTTCATCTTCGTTGTATATATAGTATAACACACTTCCTTCTCGATCTTCAAATACTATATTCATTCCATTTAGGTAATAATTTATAATTTTATCATTAACTTGCTTATATGTTCTTATACCATCTAAATTATAACTATATGTTACTTTAGTACTTCCGTCTTCATACTCTCTTAATGACCTTCCATCCATCCAAGATAATTTTTTACTTCCTATTGTTATTGGATTCCCTATTTCATCATATGTTATTTCTTCATTATTAAACTTTGTTAATAAATCTTGCCAATTAGCATTTCCATATGTATATGTATCTTCTTTTATTAAATTTTCAGTACCATAAGTGTATTGCTTTTTAGATAAGATATTACCATAATTATCGTATATATATTTAATTGTTATATTAGTAACTAAGTTATCATCTTCTATTAACTGTGATTGGTCATCATAGGTATATTTATTAACTAAATCGTTTCCTTTATATACTTCAGTTATATTTCCTAATTTATCATAAGTATACTTATAAATAGTTCCTTTATCATCTACTTCTGATATTATATTTGACGTCTTATATCCATGTGATAAATACTTATATTTTGTTTTATAGGAACTATTGATATTATTTTCTTTTATTTCAACTAACTTCTAAAGCTGGATTCCATTATTTATTATCATTAAGTAAATCATGATACCAATTTCCCATAATTTTAAAATCAATTTCTTCGGCACCTAGTTGATTTAAATTATTTTTTAATATTTCTGCTATTTGTTCATTATTATAATAAACTTGTATAAACATATTATCAATAATTATTATTTTCACTTCAAAATCATTGTCTAAAAAACTTTTATCTTTATCGATATTTTTTATACCATTATTTTTATATATTTGTATATTACAAGAAATTGCATAAGTATTATTTACTTTAATTAAATTAATAAACTCTTCTGCTGTATAATCTTCTTTATTAAATAACCATTTTCTTCCTATAACAGAATAATCATCTGTTTCATTCCATGTAAGAACATCATCATCTTTTAAATCTATATGCCATATAAAATCTTCTTCTGTTACATTTCCAAGAAATTTATCCAAAAAATTGCCATACTCAATCTCATACTTAAATACCATTTCTTTCATAAACTTATTTCCCTTCTAGAATTTTCCTATAAAATCCATTTTATGGAGTTGCTATATTGTAGGGTTAAAGACCACCAGGTCCAAGGAGTTAGTGAAGGAACTAATCTAACAACTCTATAAATAACATATCCTGCACCAATAGCACCAACACCTAAAGCAATTTTATTCATACTTTCTAATCCATTAACTTCATCTATCTCTCCAGGATTAGGATTTCTAGGAGCTTGCCTATTAAAGCCTCCATCTTTCCATTCTACATCATGAACATGAGGATTAGTCAAATCAGGATGGTTTTGAGGATGTGCATAATCTAAATCCTTTACCCATTCTCCATCTTTTCCAAAAACTCTTTTGTTTCCAAGTCGATTAGTATATGTTGAATTTGGCTTACCTTTAATAGGCATCTTCGATTTATTTTCACTTTTAAGTATAGTATCGTTATTCTTTTTTTGCTTAAACGAAATATTTTTCATAACAGCAGAGGCTTTAGCTTCAGCGACAAAAAATTTACTTAATATTGATTTAAACCAACTATTTCCATTTTCTTTTCTTGATATTGGATTATTGCCACAATAAGCAAACATATTATTTCCAATCATCTCTTGACCAGTAGAAACATAATTATCAGCATTCAAGAATCTTCCTGTTTCTGGATTATAATATCTACTATTTAAGTAATATAGGTTCGTCTCAACATCATAATAGTATGAACGATATCTAAATGGATTTATTGTTCCTATGTTATTTGTACTATTATCTGTAATATTTAAGATATTTCCATAAGCGTCATATGAGTATGTTACTATCTCTTGATAATTACTATCTA
>CAOJBM010000094.1 GCA_948329525.1 uncultured Mycoplasmatota bacterium | reverse complement strand
GAAATAGAGTAGTTATTTTTATTCATTAATGTAGGTTTTAGATTATCAATAATATCATTAATCTCATTAGATTTATTTTGTAATTCATCTGCTTTATTATTTAATTCTTTATGTTGTTTTTTATATTTTTCTTGTTTTCGTTTGAACTTTTTATATTCGTTCATATTAGCAACATTTATATCAACATTTCTACCATCTTCTTTTGTTTTAAGAGTATAGTTTAAATGATAAATTCTATTAAATGAGTTGATACAATATTCTCTCATTTTGTCTTGAATATTAGTTAAACTGATTTTATTAAAAACATCACTTTTTCCAACTTGTTTTTCCATACCATTTTTCATTCCATCTTTAAATGGTACACCAACAATATGTAAATGTGGACTCGATTCATCATAGTGAATGGTGGCATTAGCAATTTTAAAATTAGGCACAACTTCTTCTAAATCTATTATTTGTTCTTTAAAAACTTCTGTCATTTTATGTTTAAATTTTTCATCTTTATCAGCCCAAAAATCCATATCTCCAAGTTCAATAATAATCTCACAAGCAAGATCTCTTTTATTATCATTAGAGATATGATTAAAATAATTTTCTATTTTTCTATCATTTCTAGTTTGTTTTTCATTATACTTAATTCTTGCATCTTCAAATAAATCTAAATACAAATTTTTAGTATCTTCAACAATGGATGAAGTGCCTTTAATCGTACAAATTAATTCTTGTTCTTCATCATATTTTCTTAAATTATGTTTATCAACTTTTGATAATTGCTGATGATTTTGGATAGCATTATTAGATAGAGAAGTGGTTCCAGTTTCAGTATTTTTTACACTTTTTCTTGCTTTCTTTGATTTATTTTTATCATTACTTAAATGTAACGAATAAGATAATTCCTCTTTTTCTTCCATATTTTTTATTCCCCCTTTATTAGGACAGAGACCTACTATTTATAGTATGGTTAATTTTGTTCTTGACAAAATCTCTAACCCCCTATAGATTTTGACACAAGTATCAAAATCTGGGGGCTAAGGTTTAGGCAACCTTAGAATCCACCTGTCTCCTGCAGTAATATTCCAAAACTTCGTAATGGAATAAAACTACATAAGACTTCTGATAAAATAGTAAGATCTGCTTATTATTTTATCTATCAAATTATTCATACTTTTTACAAACTTCGTAAGTAAAAGTATTCATAATTTTATTTAAACAATCTATCGCTACTTTCACGAGTAAACTCGCAAAACGTACCACGATTGTTATAACTTTTTAAAAAAAGTTAGCAAAAATTTTATTTTTTCTCATTTGATTTTTCTTTCATTTCTATCCATTCTTTTTCTATTTCTTGTTTTCTTTTTTTAGTTTCTTCATCAAGTTCATAAACTCTACAATTTGTTTTCTCCGGTATAGTATTAAAAAGTTCCTCTTGATTTTCTATCAAACATTTTTCATCATTACCAATATAAATAACTCCCAGTTGCAGTTTATCAATCTTATCCATTTTTCTATAATCTTCAAGTGGAAATATCCTTATTATATTTCTATTTTCATAATCATTAAAATACATTACTTTATTATCATAATAATATGTTGCTTCAAAATAACCTACATTGTAATACTCTCTTAAAGTAAAAACTATTTCACTAACTTTTTCTATTGGTAGGTATTCACTAAATCTTAATTTTGTAACAATATTACCTAAAATTGCATAATCAGTTTTAGCAAGAAACCCAGCATCATATAATTCATTACAAGGTTTACACATACTTTCTCTAAAATAAACTTCTCCAAGTCTTATTTTATTTTTAGAGTAATATTCTAGTTCTATATAATCAACATATCTCATAATTAAATCTGCTTTTTCACTTCGTGTATAGTCTTTCCACAAATAAGTATTTTCTTCATATTCTTCTGGGTAAACAAGTTGATTTATATAATCTAAATCTCTTTTGATTAAAATATCTTCTGGGGTAAATTTTAATTCATTACATAAATCACATTCTTTAATTTTTTCTTCTAGATTTTTAATTGTACTTTCAACAATTTCTTTTTCGTTATCATATTCTTCAATAGTGAATGAACCATTAATGTATGCTTTCCTAATTCTTTCAAATTTTTGATTTTGTTCGTTTAACTCTTTAACTAATTTGTCTTTTGGATTATTTAATTTGGTTTTTATCATAGGTAGTAAGGTTTGATTAACTACTGAATCATATTCTTGAATTTCATTTATAAAATTATCAAATTCTTTTTCAATATCAGTTTCTTTGATTGATATTTTACAATCGTGACATTGATAGTAATAATAGATATTTCCATTTTTCTTTCTTGTTGCATTACCACCTAAAATTCTTCCACATTTAGGACATTTTAATTTTTGTAAAAATAAATATTCTTTATCTCGTTTATAATTTCTTGCATTCTTTTTCTTCTGTACTTGGCATTCTTCCCATAATTCTTTTGATACAATAGGTTCAACAACATTCTCATAATAAGTAGGGTTATTAGTTCTTTTACCATGAACGAAGTCACCTTTATAAATCTCATTTTCTATTATTTTTAAAATAGTACCATCACACCAATTTGTTTTGCCAAATACTTTTTCTTTGTTATATAAATTGCTAATTGTTTGATAAGAATTACCCTCGTAATATAAATTAAATATTCTTATTATTTGATCTTTAGTTGCTTCATCTGGTACAAGTTTTTTATCTACATGTTTATAACCAAAAGGGGCTCTATGAGGAATATTACCAGCTTTGATTGCACCAGCTAAACCTATTTTAGTTCTCTCACTTGTTCTTTCAATTTCATTTTGCGAAACAGTTGTTAGAAGTCTTGCAACCATTCTACCGTTTGCATTTGTTGTATTTATGTCATCATTTGCACAATCTAAGTAAGCATTGTTTTCTTCTAGGAATTTCATTATATCTTCCATATCATAAACACTTCTTGTTAATCTATCTAACTTTAGTACAACAATCGTATTTACTTTTTTCTTTTTAATATCTTCTTTTAATTCTTCAAATGCTGGTCTATGATTTCCAGTTTTAGCACTAATTCCTGCATCTTTATAAATCTTATAAATTTCATAACCTTTATATTCACACATAGCACGAAGTCTTTTCTCTTGTTCTGGTAAACTAAAACCCTCTCTGGCTTGATCTTCAGTACTAACTCTTATGTAGATTCCAGCAACTTTCTTTTCTTCATTCATAAACTTTAATCCTTTCTTATTCTTCATCAAAAAAGAGGCGACAAAGACATTTTGTTTTATGCCTTTGACACCTCTAAAGTTATATCTGTTAAATTATATTTGTTTTACATTAACCCCACAAAAACATAAAACTTCTTTTTATTGATTTTTTATTATAGATACTTTTAAGATAAAGTCAAGGCATAATTACCATTTTTTACCTATTTTAAGGCTGTTTTAAGAGAAGTTAGTACAAATCTTATCTTTTAGTTTAGTAGTTTTATAAAGGTTTCTAAATCTTTTAATTCTAGTCTTTCTGAAAGATTACCTACATATAAAGTCTTAGAGTAGTTAAAAGCAAGAAAGGTTATTCCTTTAATAATAATTCTATGTGGTTCTACATAACTTAAATTCGTTCTAGTAATATTGCGAAAATTACCATTAATAATAGTAGGTTTTGTATTACAAAAATCACATATAAATTCTATTTTCTTTTTTAACTCACTTTCAATTTCTAATTCTTTAGTAGTAATATTAATCATTTAAAACCTGTCCTTCCTAAACTTATACACTAAAAAAGTACCAACTTCTTTTGAAATTGATACCTTTATATTTAAGTCTAAACTTATAAAAGTTCGGACAGATTTCCCAATGGAGGGCCTAGTCGGATTTGAACCAACGATCAGGGAGTTGCAGTCCCACGCCTTACCACTTGGCTATAGACCCA
>CAOJBM010000093.1 GCA_948329525.1 uncultured Mycoplasmatota bacterium | reverse complement strand
TGATACAAGCTATTTAGAACGATTAAATCGTTGGTTGCGGGGGTAAGACTCGAACGCACTCACCTTCGGGTTATGAGAATTTAATTGTGATTTTTGAGAAATTTTGTTAACTTGAGTTTTTATTAGTTTTAATAGGGTTATAGCAAATTGGCGTGATTATGAATTAGGTTAAAATAGGTCTATTTTTGCAATGATTGTCCCCAATTTGTCCCCAATAATTTTTAATAAAAATGGAGGTTTTAACAATGAATAATTTAAGAGAAGTTAATGATGATATTTTAAAAGATTGGTTAAATTTTAGAGAGGAAGATTTATGTTCTTTGACTTGTGATGAGGATAGAAAACATCATATTTATTTTGATGAGATTTCTGAAAGAATACTTAAAAATGTTCCTAAACAAAATCAAAAGTATGTTCAAAAACAACTTGATCAGCTTGATAAGAATTTTATGGATTATATCGATTATTGGAATGAGAAATATTATAGGAATGGGTTTTGTGATGGAGTGCAACTGATTATGGGTTGCTGTAATAACAATGTTTCACTTTAAAGTGCAAATTTTGCACTTTAAAATATAAAATTGCACTTTAAAAGGCGAGTTAATTCTCGCCTTTATGATATTCTAAAGTCTTTAATATTATTGAATGTTTGCTTTAGATTAAAGGTTTTCCCAAATTAATATTATTCCAATATTTGCTAATCATTATTAATACAAGTTTACTTACTTCAGCAAAACTCTTTCCATTAATAATAGTTTGTTTTCTAAAACGTCTATAATCAGTTGAAAGGTTAAATTCAATAATTGATTCTTCTTTAGTCTCCATAGTTAAATAGCTAGCTGTATCCGAATAATGTATAAATCTGCAACAAAATTCATATAATTCTTTAAAATTTGGAATATCATTATTAATTCTTTCTATGATAAATGTATCATATAGTTTTTCTTTTTTATTAATTTTATATTCGAATAATCTTTTTCTATTAATAAATATATCTTTATATATCTCTGCAATATCATTTCCATCATTGCATAATAAATATACGCCATAAATAAAAATACAATTATCTATTTGTAAACGCATTAAAGAATTTAGTACTAATACATTATTGCTTGTCAATAATCTTTGATATGCGTCAATAATTGATAAGCTCCTTTGTAAAATAGTATTAATCATTACAGTTTTTGTGTGTAAAGTTTTATCATTTTCTATTATTTTTTTCATACTATTTTGGTATTGTATAACTATATTATTTAAATCATCTAATATTTGTTTTTCGCATTCTTTCATATTACACCTATTTTATTAAATATATTTGTGCTGATTTTACTTTTGGTATATTTTTATCTATTTTTATTCCTACTTTATCTCCCTTTTTTGATTCTTCAACACCAATTTCGTTTACCATCATACTTACTATTTTTGTTTTATAATAATTATTATCTTCTATTATTAATAATTCATCATTTACTCTTATTTTATCACACTCTAAAGGTATACATATAACTTTACTTTTATCTAATATATTCTCTATTTTTCCAATTTGTTCAAAAGATGTAGGAATTGCTTTAAAGATTCCTGGTGTTTCTAACGATTTTCTTATACTCTCTTTGCTTATTATATTCTCTTGGCACAATCTTATAGCTTTAAATAATTCATAAGTACCTACTAAAGTATACTCATCTCTTATAGCATCTTTTATCTCTTTTGAAGTAAACCCCAATTCTTCTCTTTGGTTTGGTTCAACATTTTTATGATAATTTACAAATACAACTCCATGTATGCTTGGGATTTTTAGCTTAGAACAATTCCTAGATTTATATTTTACAATAACATTACAATCATCTTCAATTGCAGGTCCATTTATCCCCTTTACTTCGGCTATAAAATATTCTTTTTCATTTTTGTAAATATGTATATCCTCTTCTTTTTCATCATCTTCTCGTACCTTATCCCAATCATCTACTTTGGTATATTCTAGGTATTCCAAACATTTTATTATACTTTCTACTAGTTTATCTCCTGTACCAGTGGAACTTATTATATTATATAAATATTTAGTTTCTTCTTGTTTATCTTTTATTCTTTGATTAATTTCATCTAACTTTGTTTTATATTCTTTTTCTATATTTTCCTTTTCTTTAATAATGTTCTTTATTTCTGGCAATATATATTCTTCTTTATCCATCCATGTATCTTTAACAAAATCTTTAAATATTTCTGGATAAAAGAATGGTAAAACTTCTGTTAATATATTTTCTATTATTAAACTCATATTTTCAAATTGTGGTAATACAATTAATGTATTTCTAGTTTTGTTATCATTTTCGAAAAATTGAAAATATCCTATTAAATCTCCATATATATTTTCTAATAATCTAACTGTATTCTTATCTTGATATTGATTAATATAAAAGGTAGATCTACTATGTATTTTTCCTTTATAATTCTTTAATATATCTTTAAAAACTCCTGTTCCAACAGCAGTATACTTTTGAGTTTGAAAATCGCTATCAGAAGGATTTATGTCGAATGGTAAAAATTCATAATTTGATATAGTTCGTGTATTATTGCTATAATATCCATCTCTCCATGTACTTATATTATACTTTTCATTAATTTCTTTATCCGTTAAAATGATAACTATGCTATCTTTATCTCTTAACTTTCTAAAATCTTCTTCATAAAATGTTGATGCTATATTAATAGGATTAAATTCTTTTTGATTTTTATATGTTGTTATATATTGTCCTTCTTCTAAATAATATAAATCCATAAGTTCATATGTCTCGTGAGTTTCTTTTTGTGACATATCTATTATGACAATATCTTTTTCTATAATATTGTTTATCTCATTGTTAAAAATTACTTTTTTATTACCCGATGAATCTAATACTTTATATTTCTTTCCAAAGCTCCCTAATTCAATATTAAATCCCTTTTCTTTTAATTTATCGCTTTCTCCTTTATCACAATCTATCATTAAAATCTCAGGTGACTTATATGTTATTTCACTTTTTTGATTTATATTGATTGTTTCTATTTTATTTCTACCTATAAACATTTTATATCTCCAATCCTTTTTATCTTTATATTAAATATCATTTATTCCATTTTATCATTATATCTATTAATACTCTTTTCAATTCTAATAAATTTTGTTTCTTATTAACTGGTGTTATATTAATGTTTTTTATTCTAAACACAAAATTACCAGAAATAACAACTGTTACTATAGAAATAATAGTCTTTGATATAATTTCTGACAATTGTCGTTCATTATTATTAGTAAAATAAACAGTTAAAACTAAAATTAATAATGGTAATACAATACTATTAAGGTATTTATCAATAAAACTCTTTTTTTCATATTTACATTGTATTTCTTCATCTATTAAGTCTAAAATTATACTGATACTTTCAACATTTTTTATTTTACACTTTTTTCTTAAAAAATTCTCCATATTTTGTATTTCTATATCTCTATATGCACTTAATATTTCTTCACCCATTAACATACCTAATGGATCAAAACTCGCTTTTTGATTTACTTTTTTAGTATATATTTTAATCATAGGCAAAATATAAATTAATAATAAAAATATAATAGTAATAAAAAAATCTATTATTAATATAGTAAAAATTCTTGTCCAAATGTTACTTATTATCTGTGATATTATATAATTAATTATAATTTCTAACATTGTAACAATTACAATTCCACTTATCCAACTTTTATAATGTTTTCTAAAATATATATTTTCAACGCATAAATTTGTTTCAAAATAGTTTACTATCTCTTCGTACATACATTCCTCCTTGTTTATTATATAATATTTTCTCATAAAAATTTGTCGAAACTTGTCTATTATTATCAAAAAAGCAAAATAATCCTGTAACCTTTAATTACTCTCATACTTTACTTTTCTTTTGTAATCCTTATTCTAAATATTCCTTCAATCCATCAACTATTTTATAAACTTTAGTCATTGGATTTCTATCTGATGCTTGTCCATTTTTATTTAACTTTTCCATATA
>CAOJBM010000092.1 GCA_948329525.1 uncultured Mycoplasmatota bacterium | reverse complement strand
TATCTTCTTAGTAGTATATATCTTCTTAGTAGTATATATCTTCTTAGTAGTATATATCTTCTTAGTAGTATATGGTATATATTGATTTTATTAGAGTTCTTTTAGTAGTTTATCAAGTGTAGGTCTGCTTACTTTTAATTCTTCTGCGAATTTAGTTTTTGTTATTTTTCTATTATCGTAATCTTCTTTTAGTTTTTTAAATAGTTCTCTATCTATCTTTTTCTTTTGGCCGCCTTTATATTTACCTTCTTTTTTAGCGATTGCTATTCCTTCGGCTTGTCGTTCTAATATATTTTGTCTTTCAAATTCTGCGATTGCTCCGATAACAGTAAGTAAGAGTTTGCCGACGGGTGTTGAAGTGTCGATATTTTCTTTGATGCTTATGAGTTTAACACCTTTTTTTTCCAATAATTCAACTATGTTTAGTAAGTCTTTTGTGCTTCTGGATAATCTGCTGAAATCTAATATGTGTATTGTGTCACCTTCTCTTACATATTCCAGCATTTCATTTAATTTATTTCTATTTGTATTTTTACCGCTTATTTTATCTGAAAACCATTTATCTATGTTATATGGTTTTAATGCTTCTATTTGCCGTTGTTCATTTTGACTTATACTTGAAACTCTTATATATGCTATGTTTTGGCCTTTATTATTCATGGTTGACTTTGTACTTTCTTGTAAAATCTGTGTTATGTATATTTACATTTTGTAAAACAAATAAAAACTTCACCCTATTTTTAGGGAAATATCATATTTTTTAAAATAAGGTCAAGGTATACTTTGTTTTTATATTAAAAAGTTTCGTATATTATATACTTTATAATAATATACATTATAAAGTTAATTCATAATGTATATTAACTATTTATAAATATTTTGTAAAGTTATTCTGTTACAATTTCGTAATTATTTAATGCATAGTCAAGAAATATATTTATTAATTCGTTGCGGCTTCTTCCTGTTTGTGATGCAATATTATCAATTTTATTTATCATTTCTGTTTGAACCCGTATTGAAAATATTCTATAGCCATCATCGCCTTTTGGATGTTTAATTGATATTTTTAGATTATTATTGTCCATGTTTTTTCACCTCTGCATTATATTATTAATCATTTTGCTGATGTTTAACATGTTTAATTTAATGTTTAACATATTATAATTTTATGTTAATATGTTAAAGATCATGTTAAATATGTTCAGGTTTATTAGTTAATTTGTTTGTAATGATAGTAAAGTTAATTCAGATAGCAATGATACAGATAATGATAATAAAATTGTTGAAGTTGATATAAAACAAAATATTGATAATCTGTTGCAGGGGAAATGGATAATTATAGGTAAAGGGGAATTTTATTTTATGAATGGAAAAATTACTGCAAGTAATGGACAAGCAGTTAAAAAGCTTAAGATACATTTGCCTTATAAATATTATAATAATACATTAAAATTGTATAATAATAATAGAAATTTTGAAATGATAAAGCGATAATAAGTTAATAATTATGAAAAATGATAGAGAAATATATAGACAAAAATTAATAGAATATTCAAAAGAGTATTCAATTATACCAACACAAAATAACTTAAATCAATTTAATAAAGTTATGAAAAGTAGCGAAAATGAACAAGAAATTAAAGAAGATGGTAATGTATCAAAATCAATAATAGAAAAAATAAAGTATTTTATAAGTTTTTATATAAAATATATAGTATTTATCATATTAACATTGATATGTGCATTAATTATATCAGTATTTATATATATAAAGAATAATGATAATATTAATAATAATTATAATAGTGATGATAAATGGAGTGTAGTAATAGATTATTTGAAAAAAAATATCATTGTATAAGATAAAGATGATAATAAAAATTATGAAGTGGTTTTGAAAGAAAGTGACAATAATATATTGATTAATTTTGAAAAGAATATAAATACAAGTGCAGTTACATATATGAATTTGTTAATTTCAACGTCTATATCTGATGGTGATTCTATAATAAATTTGAATTGTACAAGTAAAGTAAAAATTGGACATGCTAATTCTTACGAGGAAGGAATTATTAAATTAGATATATCAAAATATGATGCTATTTTAAGTAATAATTCAAAAATAAAATTTAAGCACTTATAATAGTAAGTGGAAATAAATTAGATGGTAGTATTATTAGTACTAATTCAGTTTCAGGAAATATGACGCTTAATATAAATGAATATGTGTATGATATGGTTTCGGGAATAGATAAAGCAGTTAAACAAATTAGTGATAATGTAAGTAGTGATGGAATTGAAATTAACATGAAAGATATAGGTTTTATAAATTAACCCGTTGTGCTATTAGAAAATAAGCTGCTTTATCCTGCTGCAATTATATTCGTTGCCAGATAATTTATTTATCAGTATGCAGATATCATATGCAAAGATTTTAGTCAGCATTCTGGTATAAAGTCCCAATGTACTCTTTGCCAAAACTTTTTCTGCATTCAATTGTTCACTTAACTGAGAAAAAGTAGTTTAGATCCTGCGGCGTTTACTGAATATCATACGTTGTGTTTCTTTTGGCCATTTGATCTTACTATTTGAACGTTTTAGTGTCATAAGATTAATATCCTGACACTTTAGTTCGTTAGTCAGAGCTTTATCGGTATAGCCTTTATCACCGATTACAATAATATCGGTCTTATCAAATATAAGGTCACGAAGAGCTGCTCTGTCATCAATGCTTGCAGGCGTTATCTCATAGTTTGTAATAAAACCTTCAGGCGTAGTCAGAGCGTGAACCTTGAAGCCAAAATATGTTTCTTTTTTGGAAGCGCATCTTCCATAATCAGCGCTGCCCCGGAATGAATTGCAATACTTGGCGCGTCCGAATTTGCATACGGGAAGCGGAAAACTGTCAACTATATAATATGCACTATCAAAAGAATTAAAAATGTATTGTAATTTTTGAAACAGTATATTTGTAAGTTTGAGAAGATTTCGTCTGGTTCGATTAAATCTGCTTCTGCTGCAAAGATTTGGAAATAAATATCGATAGTTTTTATCAATATAATTAAACAAAGCATTTTCAGAATCAAAGCCAAAAAGCTCGCCGCAAATACTGATAGTGATGATTTCAGGATCAGACAGTTTAGCAGATGATATACGTATGCGATGTGAGATTGCTGCAGGAGCATATTTTTTATACAAGTCATCGATAATGACAAATACAATTAAAATAAAATCTTCAAAATTAACAGAAAAAGTGGTATTATTGTTTTGAAACTTCAACATAACAGTGCCTTCTTTATGATTTGGGATTTTTTATTTTAGAATAGCACATTTTGTTGAAGTTTTTTTGCTATTTCATCAAAATTTAATAGCACAACGGGTTAAATTATAATAGATAAATATTAAGTAACTATATTTGAGAGCGACCATTATTTTTCTTCACTATTCATAATAAATTATAGTTAATCTGTATTGTTGAAAATTGAAACTAAAATAAAATTTAGAAAAAAGGTTTATCAGATTGGGCTATTATGTGTTTCTGTTGTTTTTTATTCCCGAAACCATCCCCCTAACGCCAGATGATTTACATTATTTGACTTTTAAGAAAAAATATTATATAATATACATATAAAAATAGAAAGAATGAAAATATTAGAATTACCATTTAATCCCGATTGTAAATTAAAAGAATTTTGTAATAATGATGAAATAATAAAATATCAAGAAAAATTAAATAAATTAAAATACTATAGCAAATCGGATAAACTTGATATGTTGTTAAATGATACAAATGCTGGATATATATTAAAAAATAAGTTATATAATTTATGATTTAGTAAAAAAGAAATTAATAAATAGCATTTATATTAATTCTATTAGTCAGTTAAGAACTATTATACCATATGGAATATATAATAATATATTAAGCGTTAAAGAATGGTTGATTAAGTGTGGCTATTTTGTAGGACCATTTTTAGAAGATGTTGATATGAATTTTTATAATTAAAAGAAATAGAGGCTTGTAGAGGCATTACAGTGCGGAGGTCTGGACGATAAATAACAG
>CAOJBM010000091.1 GCA_948329525.1 uncultured Mycoplasmatota bacterium | reverse complement strand
ATGTTAAAAACAAAATTAGAAAATCCTAAAGTAGAATTATCCAAAGAATTAAAAGTACAAGAAATGAAAAAAGAACGAGTTAGAAATGCTTATATCAATAATGCTTTTACCCTAGATGAATATAAAAAAGAAACGGAAATCATAGAAAATAATATCAAAACATTAGAAAGAAAAATACTAGAAACTGATCAAGTTGAAGATTTAAGATTTACCAAAGAAGATATTTTAATAATAAGAGATATTGATTTTATTAACAAAATAAAACTGCCTAACCTTTATAACCAAATTGTTGTTACTTGGAACGATTTAACAAGAGAAGAAAAATCAAAAATTGTTATGAATTATATAGAAAATATTACTTTGAGATTAGATATTGAAGGAAATTATGTTGTAGATAATCTTAATTTTAGAAGTACCTTCTATAAAGATTTTAAAGAACTATTTGATGAAGGTTATATTGATTGGAAGATACCAAAAGTAGATATAGATAGTATTGGATATGTTAGATATTCTAACTACTTACCAGAAGAAAAAGTAAGTGAACATATAATGCGATTAAGAGAATATTATGATGTTTACTATTATGAAGGTGTATTTGATTTTGAAACAAAAAGATTTGATTCTAAAAAATATGATGATGCAGAAGTCGTAAGAATCTTCCCACTAGAAAAATTAAACCAAGAAAAAACGACAATCAATATGGGAATGATTAGTGTAAAAAAAGATAGTGAAACTCGTGTAGAAAATGAAGAAGAATTGTTTGATACAATTCCTCCAGATAATATAACAAGTAATGAGTATATTATTGCTAGTCAAGGACAACAATGTTGCTCGTGAAATCCTTGACTAGCAAAAGTAAGAGTAATAATGGAGTTAGTTTAAAACAAAAAAGTTTACTTTTCTTGTTTTGAACTTACCTATCAATAGAAAAATTTTTGTTAACTTTTTGATAAAAAAGTTAGACTTGCGTATGTAGTTTTATTCCATTACGAAGTTTTGGAATATTACGAAATAAAGCAAGAACGGATTCTAAGGTGTTAAACCTTAGCCCCATATCTTGTTGTTTACGACAAGATATATAGGGGGTTATGAATTTTGACAATGGACTTAAAGCCCTTACAAAATAAGAAAGGAAATGATGAAAATATGATATTAAAAAAGAAAAAATAATTTAGAAATCTACAATATGGAAAGTGTTATCTTCTTAATAAAAAGAAGGATTATTATTTAGTTTATGTAAGTGATTGTTTTATGCATTATGTTGTTTGTAATTATATGGATAGCATGGGAACAATGATGAATCAAGAATTTTTTGAAGATTTAAAAAGTGCGAAAAGATATTTTAAAGAAAAATATAGAGGTAAAAAATGATAGAGAGTGAGATTGGATTATCTTACTCTTTTCATTTGGGTAACGATAAAAATAAAACAAAAAAAGCCAGACAATCAGCAAAAAATAATGCAAGTAATACCACTTCTTTTAGCAATAATGCCATTCAAAATATCAAACAACTTGGAAAAGTAAATCATCATAATCTACGAAAATATGATAATAATCAGGAACTTATTAAAATAATAAAAGGCACTAATGATATTGTTAATGATGTGAAAGATTTATATAAATTAGAATTTGAAAATGCAAGAATAGACTACAATAATAAACAAGTAAGGGATGATAGAAAAATTAAAGATTATTTCTATAAAATAAGTGATGATACCAAACACGATCTTGCTTGTGAAATTATTATTGAACTTGGAGATATGCATTTTTGGGAGAATATATCACAAGAAGAAAAATATAAAATGGTAGAAGTGTTTATTGAACAAGTGAAAGACTTAGAAACTATTGTTCCAGAATTTAAAGTAGCCAATGCAACTATTCATTTTGATGAATCTAGCCCACATTTACACATTGTAGAATTGCCATTAAAGATAATTGTAAAACAGGCATGACTAAGCAAGTTGGTAAAACAACAGTATTTACCAAAGAATCATTAAAAGTCATTCAAGATAAAATGCGAGAATGTTGTATCAAATCTTATAATAATACTTATAATCTTAATGAAAAATTAAAAGAAAAACAAAAAGGAAGAAATAAGGATATATCCTCAAAAGATATGGAAGTATTTAATGAAACAAAAAATAAATTAAGAGAAAATATTAACGAACTTGAAAATGAAGTAAAAGATTTAGAAGATACTAAAAATGATATATCAAGTGAAGTTGATAATCTATCCAATGAAAAAGAAGTTATCACTCAAGAAATAGATAAAAAGAAATCATTAAATAGAAAAGTTATTTTGAAAGATAAAGCAACACTACTTAAATAAAATGAAGAATTACGAGAACAATTAAGTTATGAAAGGAATCAACACTATCTATATGAAAACTGGTATAACGAATTAAAAGCTAAAACTGATTATTTGATAGACAATATAAAGAAAGTTATTGATAAAGTTCCAACTTTCATTAAAACCATTGTTAATAGATTGTTTGGTAGTCAAGGTATGAATTTGAAATTCTTTATTCAACAATATGATGAAGATTATAAAAAGAAACAAGAAAATGAACGGTTAAAAAAACTTAGTATATTTAGAAAAAATCAAAAAGATATTATTCCTATTGAAAACAATATTGATTATCAGTATAAGGAAAATAAAAAAGACAAAGATGATTTAGAAAGATAATTTAATAGAATCAAGGTAAAATGTGATATAATACATTTAACGAAGGAGGTTTAACTTATGATGAATATTGATAAAAAATTAGAAATGGCTTATAAGTGTTGTAAACCACTAAAAGTTAAATGTATAAAAAAAGAACTTGATACACAATTAGAAGGTTTTACATTTAGAAGTATAGAAAGACAAAATGGCGAATGGACTATCTGTTTTGAAGGTTCAAACGAATCTCATATAATGCTATCAATTTCTTTTAATAAATTAAGTATAATGAAAAATACTGATAGTAAAGCAGAGAGAATTGCTATTGATGAAAATTTATTATTAACAGACAGAGTAATAGATAAAAGACAAAATGGTATTGTTTATTTAATAATTCAAAAACAATTTGCTCCATCTTATAGATTTAATCAAATTGTTCTTACTGATTTAGTTGAACAAAGATTTACTCTTACAAGAGAGAAGATTAATAGTTCAATGAAAAATGTTGACTTTGATAATATTAGACTAACTAATTTACTTTTAGAATTAAGAATGTTAGAAAGTAAAGTTGATTTACAAAGACAAAGTGATTTTTATTCTGAATTTTCAACACATATGAATTATTATCTTAATTGTGATGGTGGTAGAAAAATCAAAGATAATATTTACCCAACAAGAACTTATTTAAATGGTGAAGAGGTTTCAAATATATTTGATGTAGATGGTCCAGATAAATTATATAGAATATTTGATTTATACAATGGTATAATTAATCCTAGAAATGAAACAGATATTAATTCTATCAATTTAGGTTTTCTATCACAAGATGCATTTAATTTTAAAGAATTAAAAGGTATAAGTGAACAAGAAGATTCTTTAGTAGGTACACCTTTAGTAAATGTAGATGATACATATGTTAATTATTTAAAAGAATTTTTTGATCAAAAATTTGGTTATAAGGGTAGTATAGGGTTTGATAGGAATTCTATGTTATTAGGAATTACATATCAAATGTCAGGACCTGAAAGAGCCAAAAGAGAAATCGAAAGAAAATTAGGAATTCCTTATAGTTAGTTTGAACAACTAGATTTTGATGAACAACAAAAATTAATTGAACTAAAAACAGGCAAAAAATTTAAACATGATTATAGATTATATATAGATGGAATTCCTATGGACGAAGAGCATATTATAACTAGAGAGCAAATTGATAGACAAATAGATGAATTAACGCTTAGTAAACCTAAAATGTTTTTAAAAAGATTATTAAAACCATTTGATAAAAAATAATTATTTTAGTATAATTAAAATAGATTTGATATTTATCAATCTACTTTTGTGCAAGAGTTCAAAATAAGCTCTTTTATGGCACCAGATTGATAGGAAACTCGAACTTTTCGAGTATTAAGCAAAACGACTTGTCAAAAAGTCGTTTTTATGATATTATGAATATGTCAAGGAAACTTGCATAAAATAAAAAAGG
>CAOJBM010000090.1 GCA_948329525.1 uncultured Mycoplasmatota bacterium | reverse complement strand
TTTTTGTACCAACAAGAGTTGTATAATTTATTTCAAAATCTTAAATTTTGGTACAAATTAGTATATTTTCAAATGCAAATAAAGGTATATTTGTAATACAATAGTAAAACAAACAGCTGTTTTTATATATTTTTTGCTATTTTTTTGTAATACAAAAGTAAAACAAAAATAATTTTGTAATACAATTTAAAAGTTGGCAAACCCTTTATTTTAGGGATAAACTCGCCACTGGCGAGTTGTTTGTAATACACACTTATCCTGCTAAAAAGTAACTCTTGATTTGGTACATAAAAAATTATAAAACTGTTTGAATTTCTTAAAAGAAAATGTACACAATAACTTTAAAAAGGATATGAAAAGTATTATAATATTTATATAAGTTCAACTATTATTTGTGTACAAATAGATTAATTATATTTTTTGCTAATCTATCATACAAATAGTAATTTGTTGAAATGGAGGATTGATTATGAAAAAGACAATTTTTACTATCTTAATATGTGGGGTTATGATTTTAGGATTGACAGGATGTAATAATTCTGAAAAAAAAGATGATAATGATATTCACACTTTTGAAGGAACTATAATAGAGTGTGAAAAAGAATCTATGATTGTTAGTCCAAATGAAAATACAGAAGAACATAAGTCAAGTGATAAATTTAGAATTGAGTATGTCAACGGCTTTAATTCTTGCAATGTTGGTAATAAAGTGAAAATAACTTATAAAGGAATGATAAATGAAAGTTATCCTGCACAAATTGGTACTACAAACATTGAAGTTGTAAAAGATTTTGATTTTTATGTTACAAAACCACAAGTACACAACGATATTAGATTTAATGATTATTTAACTTTTAGTGATAGAAAAATTTATTTAGCAGGTAATATTGGAGAATTTTATGTTGTAGATGGAAAAACTATGATTTTAAAAGAATATATTTCAAATGCTAATAGAACTATGGATGATAGCATTAAATCAATAACTGATAAATTAGAATTAAAAGATACTTTAAAAGATGGTGGAACAAAGATTTACAAATCAAAAGACAAAGATATTACAATGATAGTATGTAATACTACTAAAAATGATAGAAATATACTCATTGGGGATTACTCTATGGAATACACAGAGGGAGATTGTAAAAACTAACAAATTACAATTTGAAAGTGAGGTGCAGATATGACAGCAGAAATATTATATGGCGATTTATATGAAAAGTATGGAGATGACTTTAATTGGTTTATGCCATCTTTTATAGATAGAACATATATCCAAGAAGCAGAAAAAGAAATAAAAGAAGGACATTTTCTTTATGGTAAAAAATTATACTCTGTATTTAAACGAAAAGATAATAATGATGTAATATTTGTTACAGGTAATAATGGAAAAGACTTATATATAATTCTTCATTTAACTTATGAAGAAAATCAAAATGCTAATTATCCAAAATACGAATTATTAGATAGTATTTATGAATTAAAAGAATATTTAGTTAAGCAATATGAGAATAAAGATTAATTGCTAAATTGTAATTTGAAAGTGAGATGTGATTATGAAAAAAAAGATTTTAATAATTTCATTGATAATATTGATTCCATTATTTAGTTTTATAATGTACCAAGTTATTAAGTATTTAAATTATAAGAGTTCGTTATCTAGTTTAGACAAATATATATTTGTTTCTAATGAAACAACCATAAAAAAATTAGAATATGATAATAAAAATTATGTTATTTCAAGATATTATGATGATTCAAGTTCTTGGAGTCATCTTAATATATTATTAAAAAATAATGATACATATTATGTTTTAGAGAATATAAAAAAATGTGATACAGTTGATGACGGATCTAATTTATATGTAAAAGATAATACAATTTATATTCATTGCATTGGTAAGGAAGGAATTATAGATAAGTATTTAATAAATGATTTTAGTGTTGAAAAAGAAACCATAAATTTTAATTTCAAAAATACACCTAATATTAGTCAATTACATATTGGTATAGATAAAGTTGATGATGAAAACATCTACTTATCATCTCCATTTAAAGTAGATAATACAGTTAAGGATAACCCTAATGTAAAATGCTCATTTAAAGATAAAAATTGTATATATTATTAAGGAACTTATTATGAAAAAAAGGATATTAAAGATATTTTTAATAATGCTAGTAATACTAACTTTTATGTTATTATTACTTATAATTTTGGGTATATTATTATTTTTAGGAAAAGTTCAAGATTACACCTATTTGAATATAAATAATTCCAACAAAGAAAAAATTATAAATTTGCTACAAGAACAAGAAGAAAATATGTTTTACTTGAAAGATAATATAGATCTAAATGCTTGCTATAAAAATATAAAGAGAATAGAAGTAATTTATAGATTCCCAGATGGAGAAGATTATACAATTTATTGCAAAGAAGATAAAGTTAGTTTTTCTTTAGATAATGCTAACTATAATCTTCCTAACTATCTTAGCAAAAATGGGCATTTAGGTTTTAGATTTAAATAATAAATTACAATTTGATAAGGTGTTGTGTATGAAAGAAAAAGTAGAAAATTTATATAATGAAGATAATAATAGTGCTTATAAAACATTATTAGAACTTGAAACTATTACTACTGAATCAAACGATTTATATAATTACTTTGATGAATTTTTAAAAATGTTAAATAATGATAAAACATTTATTAGAGTTAGAGGTTTTAGACTAATCTGTTGTCTAGCAAAATGGGATAATGAAAATAAAATAAACAATAATATTGATGTAATACTAAAAGAGTTGGAAGATGAAAAAGGAACATCAGTAAGACAATGTTTAGAAAAACTTAATTTAATTTTAATGTATAAAATTGAACTTACGGATGTTATAGATAATAAAGTAAGAAATTTAGATTTATCTAACTATAAAGAGAGTATGCAATCTTTAATCAAGAAAGATATAGATTATATTTTAGAACATCTATAATTCAAATTACAATTTATGGAGCAGATCGTATTTATGATTTGTTCTTTTTTTGATATAATTAGAGAGAAAGAAAAATAGTAATTTGTAGAGGTGAATATGCAATGAATAATATATTAGAATTTGCTAATAGAGAAGAATTTAGAAATTGGTTATCTGAAAATTGTTTATCAAATAATGGTGTTTGGCTTTTATTTAGAAAATCTGGAGAACCAAAGACAATAAAAGCAAGTGAAGCACTTGAAGAAGCATTATGTTTTGGCTGGATTGATGGTCAGATAGAGAGCATAGATGATAAAACTTATAAAAAGTATTTTTCTATGCGTAGAGATAAAAGTAAATGGTCCGAAAAAAATAAAAACTTAACTAAAGTTCTTGAAGAAAAAGGAATTATGACGGAATATGGTAGAAAGAAAATAGAAGAAGCAAAATCTAATGGACAATGGAATGCTCCAAAAACCTTGGAAATTACAGAAGAACATATCAAAGAACTATCTGTTATATTAAAAAAATATGAACTTGCATATAACAATTTTCAGATAATGTCCCCATCAGTAAAGAAAACCTATGCTAAGGCATACTTTGATGCTAAAACAGAAGATGGAAGAAAAAATAGAATTGCTTGGATGGTAGATAGACTTAATAAGAATTTGAAACCAATGTAATAACATATAAATTACAATTAGTAAAAGAGGTATAAAAATGCTTAATATAACCTATATGGGAAAATTTGAAAATGAGAAACAGCTTATTGGAAATGATAAGTTACCACAAAAAGCAATTCAATTTAAAGAAGGTAAAAAAATAGAAGATATATATAATTTAGGATTCATACTAGGCTCACCAATAATTATTCCTATAATAATTATTACAATATTAAGGATTCAAGGTATAGATGGACATATAAATCTTAATTTAAAAACAGGAATTATTATTGCAGTCGCTATTTTGGTAAATTATATATTAAAATTTTTACACGAATATATACACGCAATTTTATATCCCATAAAAAGTGAAAAAACAATATGGAAATATACTTCAAAAGGTGCTTATTTTATATATTGTAATACCAAAATTTCAAAAATACGATTTATAGTTATTTCACTAGCACCTATGATAATACTAGGAATAATTCCATTTGTTGTATGGTTATTCATAGCAGATAAAATAGAACTGACAATAAGTCTTGTATATGTATTTTTGACTTGGATTATGACATTTTTTGCTATGGGAGATTTAGTAAATGTCTATAATACAATTAAACAAGTTCCAAAAAATGCTAAAGTATTTAATTATGGATTACATTCATATTGGATATCTAAATAACAAATTACAA
>CAOJBM010000089.1 GCA_948329525.1 uncultured Mycoplasmatota bacterium | reverse complement strand
ATAAATTTCAAAAAGTTACCAAAAACTATTGATTTTTATTAGCAAGTTTCAATTTATATCTTTTTTTCTTCATTTCTTCAACCTAATTTCTAACTTTTTCTTTTAGCTCTTTATTTATAATCCATTTGATATCTTCTATGGATTTATCAATATTAAACCTTCCATTCCCAATTGGGTAATAAACAGAATAAAACTTAAATTCTTCACCATTAATATTTCTTATAAAACATTTTTTTCGGACTTGTGAAACTGATATCTTCTCATTTAAAACGATAGAACTTACTTGATTACCAAATAAAATTATAACTTTTGGTTTAACTATATTAAACTCTTTTTTTAAATATTCTAAATAATCCAAGAAAACAGAATCTTTTAAAACACGAGCATCGACTTGCGTACATTTTCCTAAATTAGTTATAAAAAATTTATGTTTTTCGACATCTTCATAGACTAAACTTGCAAATTCTTCTGTCCATTCACTACCTTTAATAGTTTTAATTTTTTGATATATACTATCATCAACCAAATCTAAAGCATAGAATAAATCCCAAATATTTTTTGTTCCTATCCAAGGAGATTTTATTCCTTTCCAACTTTTTAATGAAGCTATATTTCTCCCTGTTGGATTCATAAATACGAAGCAAATATCTGGATTATTAGAACATCCACCATTATAAATCGAATCAAGTTCCTTAGCTCCATATTTCTTTTGTAATTTATCATAATATTTATTTAAGTCTTCTAATTTCATTTACAATACCTACTTAATTACAACATTTTTTTACTTTAATGACCTACTAACCAAATCCATTTCGTTATCTTTTGGTCTATTTTTTGAATAAAAGTATAAATAATCATATAGTCCACTAGACATTTCGTTATCTGATATTAAAGAAATACCTAGATCTTTTTCACATTCTCCATTAATGATATTTTCTAACCTTTTTATCAATACATTAGTAGATACCTCTTTAGGACAATCTCTTAAAAATGAAGGATTTATTATTTCTCGCATATTTGAATAACTATATGCCCAATCCGTTAATGGATTTATCAATGCATCTTTTCTTTGAGTAAACTCATCGTCATTCCTTCCTTGTCTTTCAAAACTTTCTTTCATAGATTCTTCATCAAGGTAAGGAACTACTTTTAATAATAATACTTTTTTAGGAAAATCATTAAGAATTTGAAGATAAGCTTCTTCACTTGATAAATCAAGACAAGGTATTTTTCCTTTTGCCAAAGAACTTTCAATATCTTCTTTTTTTAAAGCATAATACTCTTGATTAAGTCGATTAATATATTGATAATCCATATGACTAATTTCCTCTAAAGACATATTTCCTTTTACATCAAGCACCTTTTTTTCATCAACTCTAGATTTACGAGTTGTATATTTAGTAATAATTTCTATATTAGGATATTTAGTAAGTAATTCTCTACTAATAAATGACTTACCACTACCTGTTTCTCCAACAATTATTATAATTAAATCAGTTGAGTTATTATCCATATATTTTATACATCCTTTCTAAATATTTAAAATAATTACTTAAATTCCCATAAAAATAATATCATAATTTAAAAAGTATAGTAAACCTAAATCATTTACTTAACAAATCTAACAAGTCAAGTAATATACTAAATACAACCGATTTTTAAGACTTTCTAACATTAATTAAGTTATGATTTTCAAAGGTATAAAATTTATTACATATTTCATTTATCTTTTCATTATGTGTTGTAATTATTAAAGTTTTATCTTTAAAATATTTTAAAATAAAATTAACTACTATCTCTTCAGTATATTTATCTAAATTAGAAGTAGGTTCATCTAAAATATAAATATCTTTATTCATTAAATAACTTCTTAAAAGATTAACTCTTCTTTTTTGCCCAGTTGAAAGCTTTAAGCCTTTTCACCAACAATAGTAAAAATACCATCTTCAAACAATAAGATTTCATTTAATTTAATTTCTTTTAAATACTTTATAATTTCTTAATCTGATACTTTTTTATCTAAACATAAATTAATAATTCAATTTCTTGACTTACTACTCCAATATCTAATTTAACATCATTTATGTTTTTATCATCAATACAAAGTTGACCTTTGTAAAAACTAATATTTTCTAAGATTAAATTTATAATAGATGTTTTACCTTGTCCAGATTGTCCTATAATTGATATTTTATCATTTTTATTAATTACTAAATTTTTTACTTTTATTTCTAATTTTGATTTAGGGTAACTTATTACTATATTAGTTAATTTAATTTCTTTAAAAGTTTTAAGTTCTCTTCTATTATCTAGTTTTTTAAAAATAGATTTTAGTTTGTTTTTTATCGCTTTAAGTTCATACCAACTAATTATAGTTCCAGATAATTCTTCAAATACAAAGCCCATTTCTACTTGCAGTGAAATATAAAAAGTAATTATTCCTAATGTATCAATTCCATTAGATAAATCAATAGCTGCTTTTATAAGTCCTAGAAAAAAAGGTACAACTATTAATATATTTCGTAAAGCTTCCTCAAACGAATAATACTTAATATATTTTTTATTTTCGTTATAACATTTTTTTCCTTCTTGTTTAATTTTACTAATAAAATAATTATCATCATTTAATAATTTAACTGTACGAATATTACTTATAAAATCATTATGTAATGATGAATACTCATATTCTTGATCATATAATTTTTCAACTTGAGTATTCGCCTTTTTTAATATTCTAATACTTAAAAATATACAAATAGCACTTGTAATAAAAGAACTAACAAAAAATATTATTGATTGATTATATAGTGTATAAAATAAAAAAATAAAAGTTATTACTATACTTACATATTCTGCTTGCAATATTTTTTTACTAATTCACTAATTTTCTCAATTATGTTTTCAAAATACCCAGTTTGATATTTTGAAATTGTTTCAACTGGTAATTTATTTAATTTCTTATAATATTCTTGATATTGAACCTTTGAATATTCATATAAATAATTATCACTATATTTATTTAATAAATAATTTCCACCAACACGAAGAGTTTTAGATATCATAAAAATTGCTATTACAATAATTGTTTTCTCAATCGTAAAAGGTAAAGTTAAGAATAAGGTAAAAGCAAGTGGAACAAAGTAATAAATAAAATCTAAAAAAGTCTCTATCAATAAACAAATTATTATTTTTTTTATTAAAACTTTTAAATATAAAGTTTATATTATTATTCAATTTTTACACCTACTTTATTTAGACTTTAATTTAAAGTTTACACTTCAATACATTTTTTCTATCAATATTGTACCAAATTGCTAACGCAAAGTTTATTGCACAACGTTTGAAAAAGATTGCAAAATAAAAGTGTTAGTTTTATTATAACTTCGTCTAAAAAGGGATAATAAAACTTAACACATTTATTATTATACACTTAATTTTAAATTAATAAAGTACATTTACTCCAATTTGAATGTTTGTGCTACTAGATTTCTCTATCTATTTGTTTTAATAGAGAATTAAATCGAAAATTAATTCCTCGTACTAAGGTAAGAAAAAGATTACCAACTATCCTTCCTAAAGGCATTTTTATTAAAATATTTAATGAAGAAAAATCTCTTAACCATAAATATTTGTTACTATTAGCTTTCTGTTCTGGATTACGTGTTGAAGAAGTTGCAACTATTCGCATAGAAAATATTTTATCTAATGACTATAAATTGACTATTTACAATACTAACGACTGTTAAAAAACTACTTTGCTAATAGGCCATTTTAATGCTATAATTAATATGTCAAGGAAACTTGCATAAAATTAAAAAAGGAATACCTAGTTTTGAAGAGTTAGGCACTATTCCAATTTCAATTGATTTAGTACCGACTTATATAGTTGGTACTATTTTTATTAGAATGACTAAAATCACAATAATAAGGAGTCTAACTATTAAAAGTCAATAGATTTTCTTAAAAAAAAATAATATGGAAAAGAGTCCCATGCCAAAAGACTTCAAAAACTATAATTTTTTAAATTTTTGAAGTCAGTATAATAATTTAATTTATTCCAATTTCCTTTTGACAAGCAGAAATATTTTTATTAATTTATAGTCGTTTAAGTGATTATCATTTTCAAAAAATGAAAATGATAATCATTAAACTCGTATAATCAATCTTTTGGAATGAAATTTCCTTAAGATTGATTATACGAGTATTATGATAGAATAAAGAGTCTTCTCTGATTTTCTCATAATTTCACCTCCAACTTTTAAAAAGTAAAGGAGAATAGTACCTAAGCTAACTAAGTATTCCTAAATTAATTATACCAAACATTAGTTCTTTAAACAACGATTTATTATAAATTTGATGATAAATATAAAAATATTGGTTACTATTCACAGTCAAAATAAGAGATAAGAAAAAAACTCTTATTTTTAAATAT
>CAOJBM010000088.1 GCA_948329525.1 uncultured Mycoplasmatota bacterium | reverse complement strand
GAATATTTAGAAGTCAACCAATAAATACAATAAATGATTTAGCACAAATCGGATCGCATAACAAACGTGAGAAAAAAGCCTATAAAAGTAACCCTAATATCAAATTAGAATTAACTAAAAATAATATAGAATTAGTACCCTTAGCAGAGAAATATGTTAAAGGTTTTAAAATGCTTGTAAAAGATTATGAAAAAGAACACAACGAAAGAATGAAAACTGAAATAGATGATAGAAAACGAACCTTTAATGAAATGTTAAATAAATCAAAAAGTGTAGTTGCAGATGAACTTATGTTTACAGCAACCCATAAATTTTTTGATAATATGAGTAGAGAAGAAATACTTGAGTGGGCTGATACTTGTATGGACTTTGTTTATAATGATTTAGGTTATACAAAGGAGCAAGTTTTACACGCAACAATACACTTAGATGAATTAACCCCACATATTCATTGTATAGTTGTACCTCTTGTTAAAAAGTTAGATAAAAGAACAAATACTGAAAGATTTACTATTTCTAAAAAACAATATATCAAAGATAATATTCATTTATCGGAATTACAAGATGTTTATAATTTAAGACTAAGAGAGGCAGGTTTTGAATTAGAACGAGGTATTAAAAATAGTGATAGAAAGCATATTAAAATTAAAGAATTTAAAAAAACTACTAGATATTATGAAGATAAGGTAAACACTATTAACAAAAGTCTTGATAATGCTATGAATGAATTTGAAGAAAAAATGAAAACAACAAAAAGTACCATTATTGATAAAGATTATGTAAGGGTACGAAAAGACACTTTTGATAGTATGAAAAATGTTATTAAAGAAACAAAAAAAGCAGTAGAATTTCAACCTAAAATAAATCAACTATTTAATGAAATTAATACTTATACCCAAAGTCATCAAACACTAGAAAAAGAAAAGAAAAATCTTCAAAGGGAAGTAAAGGCACTTACTACGAGAAATCAAAATTTAACGAAAGAGAATAATAACCTTAAAATTTATTTAAAAGCCATTTTAAAGGCTATAAAACGCTTTTTTAGAGATTTATTACAAATTGACAATGAACCTACAAAAGAAGCTACTACAAGTGAAATAAAGGAATATTTTGATAATAAAGATTTTGATATGTATGATGTTAAAGATATTTCGAAAGGAACAACAAAAGAAGATGAACTATTTGATTATGCAGGTGTTCCTAGTTATTTAAAAGCTAGCAAGAGGTCTTATGAAGGCAAAGATAAAGATGATTATGAAATTAGTCTATAAAATAACTCTTGTTATTTAATCTTGACAATCATAAGAAAAAGAGTATAATAAATAACAAATGTTATTTAATTTGCTTAGGAGGTGTTTTTATTGGCAAGAAAAATAGTATTCAATGAAAATGTTATTTTAGAAAAGGCAAAAGATTTTATTAAAGAAAAAGGAATAGATTCAATGAATGCTAGAGATTTGTGCAAATACATTGGCTGCTCAACTCAACCTATATTCAAAAACTTTGGTAGTATGGATGGATTAAAAAAGAATCTAAAGGAATACTTACATGATTATTACAATGATTTTATTTACAATATTGTAGATAAAGAAAACTATTTATACACTATCAGTTTTGCATACGCATTATTTGCACTTAAAGAATCTAATATATTTAAGGCATTATTTATGAGTGATTTGGCAGGAACAAGAACAATAGAAGAAGTATTAAATTCACCACAAAATATTGATACAATTAAATCCATTCCGAAACAATATAAACTAACAAAAAAACAATCTGAAAAATTGTATAGAGATGTTAGATTTTATACTCATGGGCTATCTTGTCAAATTGCATGTAAAAGTATCTTAGTAAATGAACAAGAAATTAAAAAATTAATAACAAACATTATAAAGAATTTAAAGGAAGTGATTTAGATGAAAGAAACTATAAGAAACTTAAAAAAGGTTTATAGTTATGGAAAGGAATATAAATCTTGTTTAATAATTCAAATAATATGCTGTATAGTTGGCATAGCAATAAATATTAGTGTTCCACTTGTATCAGCTAAATTTATTGTTAATTTTACTGATTCTATATGGAATCAAGCTATTTTTATGGCTTTTATATTATTAGGTATAAGTATAGTGAATGAATTTAAAACATTAATTATTAGAAAAAATACACAAATATTTAGAAGAGGTACTGTTAGAAATATGCAGATGTCTTTAGGTAGAGAAACATTAAAATTAGAACAATCTACATTAGATTCTAATTCTAGTGGTACTTTTATTCAAAGACTTACTAACGATACTGATAAAATGGCAGGAATGTTTACAACTGGAATGGGAAAACTAACAGGTTTCTTATCTAATATTGGGTCATTTGTTGCCATATTAGTTATAGATTATCATATGTTTATTTATTATCTATTAGCAGCAACAATACTTACAATATTACATTATATTAAAAATGAACAAGTTGGAAAGAAAGATGTTGAATTTAGAAATCAAAGTGATAAAGTTGCTGGCCTTACTGGAGAATTAGTAAGAGGTGCAAGAGATATTAAAATGTTATTTGCTAAAGAAAGTTTTATGAAAGAATTAGACAAAAATGTTAAATTTCAAAGTGAGAAAAATTTTGAAATGAGAAATATTGATATGGGCTTTAATTTGGTAATAGATTTATTAAAAGATTTCTTTGAATTTATTACTATAGTTGCTTTGATATATTTAGTTACTAAAGATATAATTACAGTTGCCATTGCAGTAGCACTTTATAGTTATAGATCTACTGTTCTTACAGATTTAATGGGTACTGTATCATCTTTGCTTGAAGAGTGTAAAATTTTTAACATTTCTTGCAATAGAGTTTTTGATATAATTAATAATAAAAAATTTAAAAAAGAAAAATTTGGAGACAAACACATCAATAATATTGTAGGCGAGTTTGAATTTAAAAATGTATTGTTCTCATATGATGATAAAAATACAATATTAAATAAATTAAATTTAAGAATAGAAGCAAATAAAACTTACGGTATAGTTGGTAAAAGTGGTGAAGGTAAAACAACTATGTTTAATCTTTTATGTAAAATGTATGATACTAAAAGTGGTTTTATCTCTATTGATGGAATAGACATAAAAGAATTAGATGAAGAATCAATAAGAGGAAATATTACAATAATTAGTCAAAATCCATATATATTTAATCTAAGCATAAAAGATAATTTAAAACTTGTTAAAAACAATATAACTGATGAGGAAATAGTAAATGCTTGCCGTTTAGCTTGTTTAGATGAGTTTATAAATAGTTTACCTCAAAAATATGATACTCTTGTTGGAGAAGGTGGAGTAAATTTATCAGGAGGTCAAAGACAAAGATTAGCTATTGCTAGAGCATTAGTACAAAAGACTAAAATTATTTTATTTGATGAAGCAACATCTGCTTTAGATAATGAAACACAAAGTAAAATACAAAAGGCAATCGATAATTTAAAAGATAAATACACGATAGTAATAATAGCACATAGATTATCAACAATAGTAAATTGTGATGAAATTATGATATTACAAAATGGTCAAATAATAGATAGTGGGACACATAAAGAACTATTAAAATCTAATAAAGAATATAAAAGATTATGTGAAACTGAAATAATTGAAAAATAATTTGTGTCAAAAATCTAAAAGAAACTATGTAACTAATGGCTCGTTTAAAAACCTAGTTCTTGGCGACTAGGTAACACACTACTAAGTCGGCAGAGCCAACTTAGGTGTGCAAAGGAGCATAGCCCCCTTTTGAAACCCCTTTTAAGCAACGTATTACAAAGTTTCACAATGTAATATTGTTGCCTTTTTATTTCACTTGCGTTTCATAAAAAGAAAAAGACTGTCGCCACTTTCATTTTTACTAACGTAAAAACAAAACGTGTTCATAATTTTATTTTTCTTCATCTATAAATTTTCCTGTTAGAGTATTTAATTTTGTTGTAGATTTTATTTCAATTTTAGGAAATACCCCTCTATCAAACTTAGGGTATTTTTCTTTATCTAATTTTTCTAGGTTAGGTCTAATGATGGGAATTAGTGGAACACAAGTTAAAAAGCGTACTGAATTTCAAAGAATGATTAACGATGCTTTAAATGGTAAGATAGATATTATCATAGCAAAATCAATATCAAGATTTGCAAGAAATACAATTGATACCTTAAAGTATGTAAGAGATTTAAGAGAACATAAAGTTGATGTTTATTTTGAAAAAGAAAATATTCACACACTAGAACTAGAAAGCGAAATGTTTTTAACACTATTTAGTGCATTTGCTCAAGCAGAGAGTGAATCAACATCTCAAAATGTAAAAATGGGAATTAGAACAATGATGAAACGTGGAGAATTTGTAGGAAAAGCATAATGCTATGGTTATAAGTGGAACAAATAACTGAAAACTTTGGAAGTGTACGAAGAACAAGCGAGTGTTGTTAGAATGATTTTTAATT
>CAOJBM010000087.1 GCA_948329525.1 uncultured Mycoplasmatota bacterium | reverse complement strand
CATACTCATATGATGCATATGGAAATATTTTAAGTATAGTAGATAATAGTACAAATAACATAGGAGAAATAAATCCATTTAGATATCGTTCATACTACTATGATGTTGAAACAAACTTATATTACTTAAATAGTAGATACTATAATCCTGAAACTGGAAGATTCTTGAATGCTGATGGAGAAATTGGAAGTAACGAAGATTTCATTTCAAACAATTTATTTACATATGTCAGTAATAATCCAATAATGGATATTGATGTGACAGGTAATGGACTAGCGTCAGCAATAAGAGCATTGAATTATGGTGCCGCAAAAAAACTTTTAGGAAGTATAATAGGATATGGTAGTGTAATTGCATTAACAGCGGTAACAACAGCATATGCTGCTAGCACAGTGAAAAGATTAGAGGAAACTAAACCAAAGAAAACACAGAAAAAAGAGGCTAAGAAACAGACTATATATACATTGAGGAAAAATCCAGCAGATGATACTACTGTAGTTTATGTTGGAAGGACAGTTGATTTTAACAGAAGAGAAAATGAACATAAGTTAAATCCAGAAAGAAGTTATTTAACTGCTGTAAAGGAAGTTGAAGTAGATGCATCTTTAGCTCCATTTACTGAACAATATTATATTGAGTTATATTCTACTTTAAACTCTGGGAAGTTAGGATGTAATAGAAGAAATGAAATTAGAATGAGTGGTCCAAGAAGAGATAAATATAATGCTATGTTTAAGAGGACAGAAATATCCCCTGATAATCTAGATACATTAACTTATGTAGGAGGAGACATATGCAAATAAGAGATTATGATAAATTAAAAAAAGGAGATACCTTTGTAGGAAAAATTCAAAATGAAAAATATAAGGAATATAATGGTGGAGCATTAATACTAAATGTATGTGATAAATATATTTCAGAAGACTTTCCTGATAGAAAAAATTTAATAGTGGTAGTATATTTAGTAAAAGATTATTCTAAAGAATTTGAATTTAATAAAATAACAGAAAAAAATTGTATTTGTACTAAAGTTATACCATTAGAAGATAGATTTTATCCTTTAAATGCTCTTATTCCTATAGATGAACATTTTAAAAATGTAGAAAATATTCCTGTATATCCTGATGAAGACGGAAGATTGTTTGAATATAATTATAGAATATTGATTGAAGGGGCAAAAGATATTTTTTCAAAGGATTTAGAATATATAGGCAATTATGATTTGCCAATACCAAAAAATAATTATGTTCCTTTTGATGATAAAGTTATAGTATCTAATTTTGTTGATTCGATGACTTTTAAAGAATATACAGAACAATTGTTAAATTGTTATGAAAATAATAATAAAAAAAATAATGATATATTTGATATAATACAATTAAGTAAATATAGAAAACATTTGAAAAAGAAATTACAAGAAGAAGTAATATTTTTTAGGAATTTACAAAAATTTGAACAAGATGGGTCTTTAAGTGATTTTATTAAATTAAAACCAAATCCTAATACAGAAGTAGATGAAGAAACAGGAGATACTCTAACTTATGTTGGACCTCCAAGAGATGAAGAAGATATTAACTTAAGATAAAGTTAATATCTTCCACTTTTATATTCTTAAAACAAAGGAAGGAATTGTAGAAAAGTAGATTACAAAAGTTAATTCTCCTAAAAATTTAATAATTAACTAACTTTATAAGTTATATAAAATTAACTTAAAATTTTTATAATGGATTTAAAAATATTTTAGGAAGGAATATAGATTAAATATGAGGTATCCCCTTAATTATATAAAAATAACTCAATATTTTCATACAGGAAAATGTTTAGATTTTGGTTGGAACAATAGCTATGGAGGTAGAACGGCACCAGTATTTGCAGTAGCAGAAGGTGTAGTATATAAAACTAGATATGATAGTGTTGGTGGGAATCAAATTTTTATTAATCATTTTAACGGAATGAGAAGTGGTTATTCCCATTTATCAAAAATTCTTGTTAAAGTGGGAGATAGGGTTGAAATAGGGCAACAAATAGGTAACATAGGAAATACAGGGACAGGTGCTAATAAAAAGCATCATCTTCATTTCTCTTTATTAAAACAAGATAATGATTTAGATTATGGAGATTATAACCCTTTAAATTATTTAGAAGTTTATCCTGGTCAATTTATTAATGAAGATACTGTAAAAAAATATGGTAGTCAAATAAGATATTATTCTCAAGATGATAATAAATATCATTATGTTTACAATGTTGATGATAGAGGATTAAACGTAAGAAATGCTCCAAATGGAATTGTAATAGGAAATATATGTTTTGGAACACCTGTTTTAGTTTATGAAAATAATGGTAATTGGAGCAGAATAGGAATTAATAAATGGGTTTATAGTTCTTATTTAACAAGGAGTGAGCCTAAGTCATATATGGTTAATAGTAAAAATGGTTTGAATGTAAGAAACAAACCTTCTATGTCAGGAACTATATTAAGAACTATGACTTATGAAACTGTTGTGGGGGTATTTGCAACTAGTGGAACTTGGGTTAAAATTAATCCTAATGCTAATTATTGGTGTAGTAAAAATTATTTAACAGAAGTATATGTTCCACCATATAATTGATGTATTAATTTATGAAATATTGTAGAGAAGAAGTATAAATCTATATAGTATTTAATTAAGCTTTCCTAGGTAATAATTAAGGAGGAAACCTAGTTGAAAAATGAAGGATTACTATGTAGAAGATGATGAAGAAAGTTTAGAACTAAATAAAGGAAAAATAACAAAAACCGAATATGTTTCAAATAATAGTAGGAGCATATTCGGTTTTTTTTTTGTTTTTTATTAGGTGTAGAAGCCCACCTTTTTTCAATTAAAAAAATTAATTGAAAGAAGGAAAGAAAATGGCTGAAATGCCAAAAAGAAATAGAAGTAAAGATAATCCTTATCATTTAAGCTATGATGAGGAGAGAAATACATATATAGTAGAATTTACTGACAATAAAAATATTACTCATAAGGTAGAAATATCAAATGAAGTTTATATTGCTTTAGATGTTTTTGAGTTAGAGGATATATCACAGATACATAAATATAGAAAGCATATTGAACATTCGGAAGTTTATGAAGAATCTTTAAATAAAATAGCAATTCGTATTAATAGTTTTGGGAATGCTAATGATTGCTATCTAACTAATTTCTCATTATTTAAAGATATTGAAGCGTATTCTTTCTCTTATGATGAAAATGGTAACCTTATTTCAACAGTTGATTTAAATAAAGCTAAATCAACTATGAAATATAATAAAAACAATCAATTACTAGATGCGATGACACCCATGGGAGCTAATTATTCATTTGAATATGATAAAAAGATAATGGATAGAGTAATTAATTCTACATCTCCTACAGGAATAAATAATAGAATAGTTTATGATTCTTTTAATAACCCAATTAAAACAATCATAAGTAATAGAAAAACTAATAGTAATTTAGAATATAATATCCCTTATTTTATAAGAGCAATAGGTACTAATAAATACTTATTTATAAATGATGATAAATCACTTAAAATAAAAGATTGTGATTGTTCAATAGAAAAGTTTAATCTCGTGTTATCAGGTAGCAATGTTAAGATTCAAAATACTATTTTAAATAATTACTATATTAAAGTAAGAAATAATAATATTACTTTAGAATATGGGGATAATGATAACTTATTTACTATAGTAAGAAATGATAATAATAGTTATACAATTAAGCAAGGTAATAATGCTATAACTATAAATGATAGTAATAATATTGTTTTATCACCATATTAAGAGAATAACTTGAATCAACAATTTGTTTTTGAACAAGCTAATTTTAAAGAAGTTATTGAATCTAGCGCAAAATATACGGCTGATGGTAGATTTATTAAATCTGTTACAGATAGTGTAGACAATAAAACAACTTATGATATCAATACAACTAATGGTTTAATTAACACTTTAACTAATCCAGAAGATGTATCAACTAATTATACTTATGATGAAAAATTAAGAGTTAAGAAAATTACAAAAGGACAACAAGAAGTAAATTATGAATACGATAATAATAATTTATCTAAAATAATCTATGGAACAGATAACTATGCATTTAATTATAATGAATTTAATAGAATATCCAATATTAAAGTTAATGATAATACTTTAGTAACTAATACATATTTAGAACATAATGGTAACTTATCAAAAGTAACTTATGGTAATAATAACGAAATATCATATAGTTATGATGATTTGGATAGATTAAGTACAGTTAAGAAAAAATATGGTACATATGATTTATATTATGATAATTTAGGAAGATTATCAAAAATAGCTAGTCCAACAAATTCATATGAAAAAATATTATACGAATATGATTTTGCTGATAGGTTAAGTAGTTATAGTGACAAATGGTATAATTTAAAGTTTGATTATAACAAAGATAATAATGTAACTATGAAAGAAGAAAGCTATAATAATGACATTAAATATGTTTATAATTATGAATATAATAGCGAATCAGTTATAACTAAAATAAGTATTAATAATAAAAACTTTAATTATATTTATGATGAGTTAGGCAGAATAAAAGAGAATAATATAAATAGTTCCTATAAAACAAAATATAAATATTTATCACATAGATATAAGACATCAAATATAATATCAGAAGTAGATGATAATGGAACTATTTATAAGTATACTTATGATAAACTAGGAAATATAACTGAAGTATATAAAGTAAATGATTTAGTTAATAAATATATTTATGATGAGCAATCCCAATTAATTCAAGATGATAACTTAATAACTAATATTACAACTAAGTATACATATGATAATTATGGAAATATTTTATCTAAGAAACAATACACTTATAATACAGAGACTCTAATTAAAGAAGATACATATACATATGGAAGTACTAATTGGCAAGATTTATTAACTAAGTTTAATGATGAAGAAATCACATATGATGAAATAGGAAATCCAATAACAATAGGAAGTA
>CAOJBM010000086.1 GCA_948329525.1 uncultured Mycoplasmatota bacterium | reverse complement strand
TCATGTTTGACTTTTATATGTTAACATATTTTTAGTTTCCGAACAACTTTATTATAAAAGTTTCTAAAAGAGTTTTTTCATCATAATTTGCCAAAATCACTTTGCAATCAAAATCAAATAATAATTTTCTAAAAATATCTTTTCTCTCTTCTCTTAATATACCTATCACATTATAGGACATCTGTTTATCTTGTAAAGCGATTAATAAAGTAAATAAAATATCATTTTTAGTCGTAAAACTTTTTTCTATATTAAAATATTTACTTATATTAGCATCTTTAGGAGTATACTCCTTTAACATTTGTTTAGCTTCTTAATACAACAATTTCATCATTATTTCTTTTTTATCTTGCACTTCTTAAACACTCCTTTTTCTATTTATGTAATTGCTTTTTACTTTCAAATTTATAGTCATAAACAACTTCGTTACATTTTTTACATCTATACTCAACATTATAGATATAATATTTCTTGGTAACAGGCACTTTTTCATTTATTTCATAAGTACTTTCACTACTATATTCCATAGCACTATTTCTCATTGAATATCCACCGCGAGGATAAACAGTTTTTCCTTTTATAGTTGTTGTTTTATTTTCATATTCCGTTTTATTAATTGTTTCTACTAGTCTAGCTTTACCTGCAATACAATCCTTTTTTACATTTTTAATCTCTAGACCACAATTAGGACATAAAAGATGTACTCGATACTTTTTAAATGCTATAAAAATAATAATTAAAAGTATAAAAATAAATGGTGGTAGAAATTCAACTATTTTTTCTTGAGAAAACATTGGAGTATCATAACCAAAAGCAAATATGATTGTCGTAATAATAAGATAAGGAATTCCAACTCTTACTAAAAATTTTAATCTCTTAACTCTTTTTTCTTTAACATATTTTTTTGTTTATCCATTTAATCACCACTTTATATGATTTAATACTATTATTATAAAACAATAAAACTTAAATAGGAATATTAAATATTATCTAAAGTTTTAAAGTTTTATTATAGATTGCCTCTCCTTCAGTTGGTTCAAAAACAAACTTTATCATTTGATCTTTAGTAACTCTTTCTAAAATATAAGGGCATTTTACTCCTATTTTATATACATTACCTACATGAACAAAATATTCATCGGCATTATCTATTTGAACTAACATGATATCTTCAAAAGTCATTGTCGTAAAATAAGTATCATTAGCAAATTTACATAAATCTCTTTCTTTATAAAAATGTTGAAAAAGAGGGCTATAAGTTAAAGTATTATCTCGTATATCAAATTGACCATAAATTTTACCATATGGGTCACTCATTTTTATACCAGCATATCGTAAATAACCACTTTCTTTATCTTTTTCTAAATAATTAGGGTGCATATTACAACCACCCATTTGCATTAATGGTCGATTATGAGTTAAACACACTTTCCGAAATTCTTGTAGAGAATCTGGATTATCAAAATCATAAAGTGAATATGCTTCCATAGGTAAATATTTTAAGAAAAATCTTTTTGAATCTAGACCACGTTCTCTTTCTTTTAAAATTGTCTTAAATATATCTTCATTTTCCTTTAATTCTTTTTGCTGAAAATTTATAATATTATCTCTAAAATATTCTTGTTTAATGCTTTCCATAAAATTTTAATTCTCCACATCTTCATTTGCTTTAAGAATTTTTGATTTGCCTTTTTCTTCAACTCTCCTAATATGAGTAGCATTTTCAAATTGTTCTTTTATTATTCTAAAATATTCTTCCTTATCACTACTTACTAAATCATATATTTCGGCAAAAGTTTTATCGATAAATACTTTAGGTAATAAAACATCCAGTTCTTCTTCTAAAACACCTTTTTGAATATCCATTCTGTTACCAAAAGTTTCTAATTCTTTTATAACAAATTGAATAAAAGTATTATCTTCAAATTCCGTATCTAAAACTGTTGTCATATTTTTAAGCTCTAAACTTGTAATATTACCATCATTTATTCTTGGATAACGAGCTTCTTTAGATGTAACAACTACTTTTCTATGGTCTGGCATTCCATCTTCATTCGTAAAATTCTCCCATTTTATTGCTTCATAATTTAAATATAAATCATAATTGATTTTATTATTTTTAATATCTATTACATTATCTTCTTGTTTTCTAGTTTTAAAAATCGTAAGTGTGTGATGAGTTCCTTCATCTGTTCCACCTCTAAAAACAATACCTGATTGATATTTATTTTTATCTTTCAATTCTGGAAAATTTTCTATAGAAATATTATATGGTAAATATCTCTCTATTTCTACATCAGTTGATTCAAAACAAATTCCATGGAAATAGTGTAATAATTCTTCTACTTCACAATCATTAACACCATAAATTACATTTCCATTTTGATTGTAGCAATATTTATCTTGTTTATTATCATATTTAATTAGATGTTGTGTACCATAAGTATATGCCTGTTTAAATATATTATCATCACTTTTAATCATGTATATTTTATTTAATAATGGTTGTTTTCCTTGTCTTTCTTCTTCATTAACGTTTTTAGCATATCTTATAGCAAATTTTGTTTTAGCATCTAATCCAAAACCAATGCTATTACCAATTTCTTTTTCAAAGATTAACTCATCATCACCATCAGGAAAAGTCATTTGTCCAATTATTAAGTCACTAGAACCAATATAATATAAACTTTCCAATTTGCAAATTGGATTATTAATGTAAACATTAATAATCCAATTTGCAAATTGGATTATTAATGTAAACATTAATAAAATTCATACTACCCATGTAATTTAATAACTTTGCTTCATCAGTATACTCCGCTGTATAAGTTGTATTCGTTTTCTTATCAATAACTCTAATAGATGGGATATTATAGTCAATCGCCTCTACTTGATAATCTTCTACTCTTGTTTCATCAATAGAAATATTAAATAATTTTAAGACATCCATTAATGTTGCTTCTCCATCTGTTCTTTCCCCTATAAATCTTTTATAATTCCTTTTTATTGCTCTTTTTAAATAATCAATTTTTTCATCTTTCATAAAAAAACTCTCTAACTAATTACTATCATATCACACTTTTCTAGTATATAATCATATTTTTAATACAATTTAGTTTTTAATCTTTGAAGAATGTATTGTTGATAATAAGCGCCAAAAAAAAGACTGGAAAAAGCCATAGTCAACTCCAGTGCTCACGATTAGATAATATCGAAAAATCAATTTTGCAAAAATAAAACGAACCAATAAGGCTCGAACACTTCAATTTGGAGCGAATGGTTAAGTTATTTCAAACTTTTTCTCACTAATGAGAAATTAATAGTTTAATATCAATTTCTACTAATATTTTACCAAATTCTTATTTATTTAGCAATACTCATATTAAATTTTATTGCCTAGTCTACTTCTATCTCTTATGTTTCATATGAATATCTTTTTCTGTGATGCCATCTTTATCTACTATAAAGCCTGCTTTTTCATAGCAGTGTATGGCTTTCAAATTATTCTTATAAACATACAATTCAAATTCCTCTAATCCTACTTTTTCGTAGCCATATTTAATAACTGTATCTATTGCTTCTGTTCCATAATGTTTATCTTGTTTATCTGGTGTAATGGAAATTAGAATTTCACCAATATTATCATTTGTAAGTATTATTTCAACATTACCGATATAATCATATGTGCTTTTTTCTATCATTGAAAAAATGCATGTTGTTTTATCTAATAATCGCTTTTTTAACCAATTTTGTATTTGTTCGTAAGTGTATATCTTTTTAAATAAATTTTTTTGAACTTCCTGATCGTTATACATTTTTAAATAATCATTCATTAATGATTCGGACATTTGAATATAATAAATATTCTCTGATTCAAATATAATTTTATACTTTTCCATAATATTCCTTTCCGTTATTTATTAATAGCTAGACATTTACTTTTTACATTTAAAATAAATATAATATGAATGGTCCTTTTGCTCTATATATTTTGGCTTTAATTTAATTGCTTCATCAGTTGCATATGATTCTTCCATACGCTCTAATTTAAATCCTGCATCAATTAATCCATTAACTAAATGTGACATATTTCTATGATATGTTTCTACGCCATCTACAAACCAATGACTTACTCTTTTACCTTCATTATTATAATCACTTATTAAAAAATATTTTTTATCATTTATAATTACATAATTATTAGAATAATTATTTAATATTGCGCAAGAATCCATAGGATGCCCATAAGAAAAAATAAATCTGCCACCATCAACTAATAAATTATAAACCTTTTTACATAATCCATCATAATCTTCAATATAATGAATAGCAAGTGATGAAACAACCATATCAAATTTTTCGTCTAGTTTATCAATATCATTCATAGACATAACTTTATATTCAATTTTATCACTATTAGTATTCTTAGTCGCTTCATTTATCATATTATTAGATAAATCTATACCTGTAACTTTTCTTGCTCCCATTCCAATTAGTTTTCTATCATGTTTACCAGTACCACAACCTAAATCTAATATTGATAAATTTTCTACATTTCCAATTAATTTAAATAATTGAGGAATTTCAATTAATTCATTTGCACTTAAATTATTCCTCATACTTTGATATCCATCAAAAAATTCTTTATTATCATATATATTTTGCTGTTTCATATTTTACCTCCAAATTCATCCTTAGAAACAATTTATTCAACTATATTATATCACAAGCCAATTGTTTAATTGTTATTTACACGAAAAAATTTTATAATTATCTTATCTTTCAAGATTATCTTTATTTTTAGAATTATTTTGAATAATATCAATCTCATTATCGCCTAATATTTCTTCATCATACAAATCATTAATAAAATCATCATATTTATTAGAAGAGAAGAATTTATTTTGTAGAAATTCTATAAACTTTTCCCATAACTCTTTAAAGTAATCAACCATTTTTTGTAATTCTGATACCTTATCTTCTAATTCATCAATGGTTTCATTGGCATCATTTAAATCATATTCTAATTCTTCAATTCTATCATCACGATTTTTTATCTTCTTTTTCAAATTTCTAACTTCGTTAGAATGTTCTCTTAAATCATCTTCATATTTTTTTAAGACTATATTTATATCATTTGCCTCTCTTAAATTAGAAGTAGTGCCATTAGTTTGTTCTATATATTTTTTAATCTTATCTACATCTTCATTAGAAATAGAGTAGTTATTTTTATTCATTAATGTAGGTTTTAGATTATCAATAATAT
>CAOJBM010000085.1 GCA_948329525.1 uncultured Mycoplasmatota bacterium | reverse complement strand
ATTTTACCTCCTCATCTATCTATATTAAAAGAACATCAAACTTGTTCTTTCACTACATATATTCTAGCTTTTTTTTATAATTTCCTCTTTTTTCAGGAAATTTCTTTAATTTTTTTCTAAATTTCATCAATAATTTAATTATTATACACAAAAATTGAAAAAACAACTTCTAATTGCTTGTTATTTTTGAATGCAGTTTCGTTATTTCATATAACTGTAATTTCTTGCTTCTAATTTTTTAGTTAAGGCAATAAAAATTATTACTAAGAAAATATTATATAGATTATTTACAATTGCTTTGGTTTCTAATTTTTGTTATATTATAGATAAGTGGGTGATGTTTTGGTGCTAAAAGGGTTAGAAAACTATCAACTATGTTTAAGTGGCTATTATGGTGCTAAGATTGCGAGTATTTTTCAAGACTTTAATAATGAAAATCCATCTGCAATATTAAAATATAAGAAAATATTAGAAGTAGATGGTTGTACTATTTATATTACTAGTGATAATATGTTAGATTTCTATGTTTTTTTTGACACTGTTTATCAAAGTGAATATATAGAAAAAATTAATAATTACATAAAAACTACTATTTCTAAAGTTAAAAACGAAGAGCTCCAAGAAAAAATTATTGAGATAGCCAATTTAGACTTATCGAGAAATTCAAGAGAACATATTTTTAATATTGAAATTTTAGTAACTTGTGCTTTAAGAAAACCAGATTATTTCTTTTTTATTCATACTTTATTAAAAGAAAAATATTTATATACAGAAGAAAAAGAAAACTATGAATTTTTAATTTTTTCCATATTTGATGCTAAAACAAAAGAAAAAGTAAATTCTATATATGAAACTATTATGGAAAATGCTTATAATACATATAAACCTTATAACAAAAGAAATAAAATATATGATTTAAAATCTGTTGCTAATGATATAAATAATGAAGAAGTGCAGGAAAAAATATTAAATAATTTAGAATTAATTAAAATATAGATAAAAATTTAATAAGTGTGCTATAATAATAGTATAAAACGTTGAAGAAAGACTAGTAAGCTAAAATTATTGTTTAGAAATTTCGTGGTTGATGCAAACGAAACTTTAATTTAGTCTGAATCTCCTTTCTAGTGTAGCTAATCACTACCGGGTAAAACCGTTATCTATAATTAAGTAAATAAGGATGGTACCGTGTTTTTGCACTCCTTTAGGTATCATCTTTTTGTTTAGGAGGATATTATGCGAAGTGAATTAATAGAAGAAAAAAGTTTATGGCAACATTTTAAAGGAAGTGTTATGGAAGTAGTATGTCTTGCTAAGAATTCGGAAGATTTAAGTGAAATGGTTGTTTATAAACATGATAATGAGTTATGGGTAAGACCATTGTCCTCGTTTTTAAGTGATGAAGATGTGAGTATTAGAAGCGATAATGTTACAAAACAAAAATATCGTTTTGAAAGGATAAAAAATAATGGATAAGATTATTAAAGTAGGAATTCGAGTCGTTATTATAAATAATGATAATAAAGTATTGTTAGGACACCGAGCAAGCACTTCTTTAGATACAGGAGGAATATATGAACCTGATAGTTGGACTTGTCCAGGCGGAAAACAGGAATATGAAGAAACAATTTTTGAATGTGCTAAAAGAGAAACTAAAGAAGAAACAAACCTTGATGTTAATGATTTAATAGTTTTAGGTGCTGAAGACGATATAAGTACTGATAGACATTATATAACGATTAGTGTTTTAACGAATTCTTTTAGTGGTGAATTAAAGGAAATGGAAAAAGATAAAATTGATAGATGGGAATGGTTTTCTCTGAATAACCTTCCAAATAATTTATATTCCCCTAGTAAAAAGAGTATCAATTTATATAAAAAAATAAAAAAAGAAAAGGAAGATGAAAAATGATCGATATTAAATTAATAAGAGAAAACAAAGAATTAGTGAAAGAAAATATTAAAAAGAAATTTCAAGATGAAAAATTACCTTTAGTAGATGAGGTAGTTGAATTAGATCAAAGAATTAGAGAATTAAAATCAAATGGGGATACTTTAAGACAAGAAAGAAATGCTACAAGTGATGAAATTGGTGTTTTGTTTAGAGAAAAGAAAGTTGATGAAGCAAATGCTAAAAAACAACGAGTTGTAGAAATCAATGGTCAACTAGAAAGTATAGAAAAAGAAGAACAAGAATTATCAGAAACTTTAAAAAGCAAAATGATGATTATTCCACAAATAATTGATGATAGTGTACCTATTGGAAAAGATGATAGCGAAAATGTAGAAATAGAAAAATATGGAGAACCATTTGTTCGTGATTATGAAATCCCATATCATGCTGATATATGTGAAGCATTAGGTGGTCTTGACAAAGATAGTGCAGGCAGAACAAGTGGTAATGGATTCTATTATTTAATTGGAGATATTGCTAGATTACATGAAGCAACTATTGCTTATGCTAGAGATTTTATGATAAGTAAAGGATTTACTTATGCAATACCACCATTTATGATTCGTAGTGATGTTGTAACTGGTGTTATGTCATTTGCAGAAATGGATGCTATGATGTATAAAATTGAAGGCGAAGATTTATACTTAATTGGAACAAGCGAACATAGTATGATTGGTAAATTTAAAGGTCAAATAATAGATGAAAAAGAATTACCAATAGCTATGACAAGTTATTCTCCATGTTTTAGAAAAGAAGTTGGAGCTCATGGTCTTGAAGAAAGAGGATTATACAGAGTTCATCAATTTGAAAAACAAGAGATGGTAGTTCTATGTAAACCTGAAGATGCTATGGAATGGTATAACAAAATGTGGAGTTATACAGTAGAATTCTTTAGGAGTATGGGTTTATCTGTTAGAACTTTAGAATGTTGTAGTGGAGATTTAGCAGATTTAAAAGTAAAATCTTGTGATGTTGAAGCATGGAGTCCAAGACAACAAAAATATTTTGAAGTTGGTTCTTGTTCTACTTTAGGAGATGCTCAAGCAAGAAGATTGGGAATTAGAATGAAAACTGAAAATGGTAATCAATACTTGGCAACACTTAACAACACAGTAATTGCCAGCCCACGCTCACTTATCGCAATTCTTGAACAGTGTTATCAAAGTGATGGCAGCGTAGTAATTCCAGAGGTTTTACGACCTTATATGGGTGGTTTAGAAGTTATTAAACCAAAACAAAAATAATAAATAAAATCTATTCCCTTTCACACTTATTTATGATATAATTTAAGTGTGAAAGGGAATTTTCGTATGAGCAATGAACATAAAATTTTAGATTTATTTAAGACAAAAAAATATATTACAACAAAAGAAGTAGAGAATGTAGGAATTTCTAGAAGATTTTTAGGATTTTTAGTTGCAAAAAATAAAATCATTAGATTATCCAGAGGCATTTATACTTTGCCTAATGAATTGGAGGATGATTATTTTATTATTGGTAATAAAAGTAAATATGCTATCTTTTCTAATCTGACTGCACTTTATTTTCACGGATTATGTGATAGAATTCCAGTAAAATATGATGTAACAGTTAAAAGTGGTTATAAAGGTTCATTACAAAAAAATGATAATATTAATTTATACTATGTTAAAAAAGAAAATTTTGAGTTAGGCTTAACTACTATTGAAACTAATTATGGCAATAACATAAGAGTGTATGATGTAGAAAGAAGTATTTGCGATATTATAAAAAATAAAAACAAATTAGATTTGGAATTGTTTAATAAAGCAATTAGAAACTATTATTATAGTAAAAATAAAAATATAATTAGATTATATGACTATGCTGAAAAACTGAGCATATATGAAAAAGTAAGAAATACATTTGAGGTGTTAACATGATAACAAATAAAGAAGGTTTAAAGGCAAAATTGCGTAATTTATCAGATGAAACAAATATAGCATCGAATTATTTACTACAAAGCTTTATGTTTGAAGGGTTGCTAAAAAGAATATCAAATTCTAAATATAGGGAAAAATTCATTATTAAAGGTGGCATGTTATTGACTTCAATATTTGGGATTAATTTACGTAGTACAATGGATTTAGATGCTACATTGAAGGGATTACCACTTAATATTGAAACAATTACAAGTATATTCAATGAATTAATTAATATGAATATAGATGATAATATGACTTTTGAGATTATTGATATTAGGGAGATTAGAGAAGAAGATTTATATGGTGGATATTGTATTAACTTAAAGGCAACATTTGATAAATTATGGACACATCTTATGATTGATATAACAACTGGAGATATTATCACTTATAAAGAAATTGAATTTAAATATAGAACATTATTTGATGATGAAATCATTAATATTTTGAGTTATAATTATGAGACAATAATTGCTGAAAAATTTGAATCAATTATTAGTAGGAATATAAATAATTCAAGAATGAAGGATTATTATGATTTATATATGTTTACAAGTTTAAAGTGGAATAGAATTAATAAATCTATTTTGTTTCAAGCGATAGTGAATACATGCAAAAATCGTAGAACTATAGATTTTATTAATAATAGTAATAGTTATATAGAAATGATTACAAATGATGACAAATTAAAAAAATTATGGAAAAGTTATCAAGAAAAATATGAATATGTGAAAGAAATTACATTCGAAGACTGCATAAATGCAATTAAGATAATAAATGAAGTTATGATACCTATATCTGTTTAAGATTATGGATTAATTTGAGCTATATTTCAAAATTCAAACTAAGTTTGTGTAGTGGAGGTGAAAAATGAGTACTCCAGGAATAGGAGATCCATACTGGTATGAATGGTATGTTGGTGTTAAAAATATAGTAAATATGTTAAACCCAGAAAATAAAATTGAATATGTTATTTTCCAAAGTTCAACACATGATACTATTGATGATGTTATTGTTGGGAAAAATGATGGATTTGAATTATGCTATCAGGTAAAACATACTAGAATTGGTGAGAATGTTACTTTTTCAAATTTAATTTATAAAAAAGATAAAAAAAGCTTATCTTTATTAGCAGCAATTGCCAAAGGATGGGAAAAATATTCATCAAGCAAAGCTAGACCTATTTTATATACTAATAAAAAAGCGGGCTTTAAAAGTGTTAAACGAATATCTAATATAACTAAAAATTCATACATTACAGTACCATTGGAAGAATTCTTAAATAAAATTGATGAAAAGTTAAAAACAATCAAAAGTATAGATAATATAAAGTTTGAAGATATTAATATGCAAGAACAATGGATAGAGTTTTTAGCAGAAATACCTATCGATAATAAATTTGAATTTTTAAATTTGTTTCAAATCAAGTTAGAACAAAAATCTCTTGATGAGATGGAAAAAGATATAATTAAAAGTATAAGTAAGTCATTTAAATGTGATAATATTATTTCTAATAAAGTATTTAAATTATTAATTGCTGAATTAAGAAATTGGACAACTACTAGAAGAAAGAATGAAAAAATTAGAAGAGAAGATATTTTAGAAATAATATGTGATGTAAATATTAAAATAATATGTGATGTAAATATTAAAGTTGTTCGGAAACTAAAAATATGTTAACATATAAAAGTCAAACATGA
>CAOJBM010000084.1 GCA_948329525.1 uncultured Mycoplasmatota bacterium | reverse complement strand
CAATCTAATATTAGATTGGAAGATATAAAAAACATTTTTATATCTCATAGTCATACAGATCACATTTTAGGTCTTATCTGGATGTTTAAAAGAATGAGTCGAATGGCAAAACATGGTGAGATTTAACATTTATTGTAATGATGTAGTCTATGAAGCAATAAAAGGTGTATCTAGTTATGTCTTACCTCCTACTTTGATAGAGGCAATTTATGATGTTACTAATTTTGTTGTATTAAATGATTGTGATAAATATCCAATTAATGGTATTGATTATGAATTTTTTGATATTTTAGCTAAAGGAACAAAACAATTTGGTTTTGAGTGTAATATTGATAATAATAAATTTGTATTTTTAGGTGATGAACCACTAAATCCTTTGTTAAATGAAAGAATTAAAAATGCGGATTATGTTACTCATGAAGCATTTTGTTTAGACAAAGAAGAAAACATATTTCATGCATACGAAAAAAATCACTCTACTGTTTTAAGTGCTGCTAAAACACTAAATGAATTGGATGTAAAAAATTTAATTCTTTACCACACAGAAGAATCACATGGAAGTGATAGAAAGAAACTATATACTGAAGAAGGTCAAAGTGTTTTTGATGGCAACATTATCGTTCCAGATGACTTAGAAGTTATAAAATTTCCTAAAGAAAAATAAAGCAATTTTTTTATAAGAAAAGTTTTGCAAATACACTTGCAAAACTTTCTTTTTTGGCATTTTTTGCAAACGTATTTGCAAAAAATTTTTCTTAATTGTCTTATTATATTAAATCTCTTAAAATCTCTGTCACATTTTTCATATCAGGTTCAGATGACAAGATAGTTATTAGAAGATTTTTATCTTTATTTATAATAATATTTTGGCCATTAGAACCATCTCTAAATATCAATCCATCTCTTGAAATAAAAGTAAAATATCCTACACCATATTTAGGTAATACTCTTTCTTTTTTACATATTTCTGGAGTTTCAAATTGCATTTTACACATTTCATTTATCCATTCTTCTTTTATTACTTGAATGTTATTATATTTTCCATTGCTGAGCAATAATTTACCTATTTTATGAAAATCTGAATGTTTTAAAAATAATCCTGTACAACCAGGACAATATTTTCCATAATTACCCCATTTATATTCTTTAATATCTAATTTTTCAAATATATTTTCTTTAATAAAGTCCGCTAAATTTATCCCAAAACTTTCTTGAAAAAATACGGATAATATAAATGGTTCTACATTATTATAAGCAAATCTTTCTCCAACTTCATAAGGTATATCAACATTTAATGCATAATCAATAATTTTATTAGTATCTAGTTGTTTTTCTTTTATTTCTTTTGCTGACATAATAATCTCTTCATAACCTGTAGTATGAGTTAATAAAGTTTTAATACTCCATTTCTTTATCTTTTCAATATTATTCTTATTTGTTATCTTTACAACATTTTTAATAACTGGATAAACTAATGTATCTAACATAAACATCTCTTTATCAATTGCAATACCAATAGCCATGGCAACTAGAACTTTTGAGCAACTTCTTAATTCATGTAACTTTTCATCTTCATAAAATACTTTTTCTAAATTTCCATCTTGTTCTAAAAAGATACTATCAATATTTAAACTTAATAATGTATCCTTTAACTTACTAACATTATCTTTAATAACTTCTATGTTAACCATTTATCAATTCTCCTATTATTCTATTTTTAAGCCACCATCAACTCTAATAACTTCTCCATCAATAAATCTTGCTTTATCCGAAGCTAAAAACAAAACTACATCTGCTATCTCTTCAGGGAAAGCAAAACGTTTTAGTAAAGTTTTTTCCTTTTCTTTTTTTAAATAACTTTTTGGTAAATCATCATTCATACCTGTATCTACCCAACCAGGGGCTACAGCGTTAACATTTACAATTGGAGCAAACTGAATAGCTAAATTCTTCGTTAAATTAATTAAAGCAGCTTTTGAGGCATCATAGTCAACGCTATATGGATAAATTGTATCAATTCCATTAGTTGACGACATATTAATTATTTTACCATATTTATTCTTAACCATATATTCTCCAGCATATTTAGACACTAAGAATACACCAATTAAATTTGTATTCAAAGTCTCTTGCCAATCTTTAATATGTCGTTTTTCAAAATCATTATCAATTGCAATTCCAGCATTATTAACTACAACATCAATATGCCCATATTTTGCTATTATTGTTTCAATCATCATTTTAACTTCTTTTTCTTTAGAAACATCAGCTTTTATACACATACAATCAGAATAAGTTGAAATAATCTCGGTAATTACATTAGCTTCTTCTTCATTATTTCGATAATTAATTATTACATTAGCTCCTTCCTTGGCAAACTTAACTGCTATTGCTCGCCCTATTCCTCTTGAAGAACCAGTAACTAACACTACTTTATCTTTAAATTCCATCTATAACACCTCCAATGCTTATTTTTTGCCCATATTTTTCTAAAACATAATCAAAATACTCATTATATTTCTTTATTGTTTCCTCTTTACAATCTACAAAACCTAAAGATATTTCATCACTATAAGTATCTTGATAAACACAATCTTCATAAACGATAATACCATCAACTAAACGATTATAAATATCTAAATCATTAGCCATAAAAGCATTCTTATCAACAAAATAAATATTATAAGTATTAGATATATTATTCAACAATGTTTTATAAAAATAGTTAGTTTTATACTCTTCGAACTCCTCCTTAGTTAAAACAAACATATCAATTATATGTTGTTTCTTTTTTATATTTAATAATTTTTCTGAGAGATAGTTTATTTCATTTAAAGAATCATTATAAACTTTATCACTATAAAAACTAACTACTTTTTGAGTAAAATTTTTTTTCATTGTTATATTCTTCTTTGCTAGCCACTTATAAGTTTCGTTTATTGAATCAAATTTAAAAATCCAATCATCTGGTTTCTTTTTAATTTCAGTAATGTCATATATAATCCCGTTATACACATCTATATTATTTAATAATTCTTCAATAACTTTTAAAAAGCTATGGTAAATTCCTTTACTAAATAAGTATTCTTTTTGAACACTTGTGTAACTATTATTATCTATTATCAAATCTGTAATAATATAATTAACTACTGATTTAGTATCTTTAACTAATTTTCTTTCATTACTTATCAAAATAACTGGAACTTTTACATTTAAAGAAATATTATTAATATCATTTTCATTTAAATATATAATAGCGGTAATATCCTTATCTATTTTTGAAATAGTATCTGTTATAATATATTCTATACTTTCATTTTCCATATAACTTTTCAGCGAATCCAAAAGATTACTTTCTCTTTGAGCTTTAATTACAATTTTATTGTTCATCAAAATTCCTCCAATAACTATATTAATTTTACCAAATATAAAATAAACTTAAAATAGTTTTTACAAAAAATAAAAAGGAATAAATCATATTCCAATTAATTATTAACTTCTATATCTCCGCAATTATTCTCAATAGTTAATTTCACTTCTGCATCACGGTCATTATTTCTAATATCAACATCGCCTAAATCAGTTTTAGCATCAATATAAATATCATTTGTATACCCAATTTCAATATTACCTAAGTCATCAATAATAGTACTATCTTTTACTAATTCTAAATTCTTAATTTCAATATCGCCACAATTATTTTCTATTTTAACATAGCCATTATTTATGGTATCAATTTTAATATCTCCAAAGGAATTTTCAATAACTGCACTACTCACTACATCAACATCAACATCACCACAGTCTTCCTCTATATCCAAAGTAAGAGCTTTTTTAACTTCAATATCACCATAAGAGTTTTTTATTTTAGCATTTTTTACTTCCTCAATAAAGACATCTCCACAATCTTCCTCGATGTCTAGTGTAGCATCACTAAACTTAGCAACTTTTATATCACCATAATTATTCTTAAGAGTTATATTATTTTCATAATTAGTTGGTAGATAAACTATAACTTTATCTTTTTTAACATTGAAACAAAAGAAATGACAAGTTTTATTCTTTACTTCGATTGACAAATCATTAGCATCATTGACATTATAATAAGATTCTTCACTATAGATTTCTACTCTTATAAGATTATTATTACTTTCTTTAATTTCAATATCTCCCATATTTAGACTAATATCTAAATTTTCTAAATCATGTGTAAATGGATACTCTTTTTCATAAATTAAATTTTCACTTACTTTATTGCCAAAGCTAAAATTCATAATTCTTGTTTTAAAATTAAATTTTCCCGTTAGCATAAACACCAACCCAACTACTAAAAATATGGCAATGATACTTAATATAATAATTAAAGTAATTATTATAGGTTTATTTTTAGTCATCCTACTTCACTCCTTTTAAAGCAAATATTAACTTAACTATTTCTTCTATTAAAGCATAAACAATCCATAATATCCAAGTTATATGCCAAGCCATTGTAGTAAAACTAATCACTAAATAGACAATTAAAAAAATAATTGCAATAACTTCATTAACTTGTTTAACTATCATATTTTCTTTTTCTACTTTTTCCTTTTTGGATTCTTTATAAAACAAACAAACATAAACGATAATTCCTGTAGCTAGTCCACAGATTGCTAAAAATATAGCACTTGCTACAATAGGATTTAATATCATAAGAGGTATCGTAATCATTACTTCTACTATAGCAAGAAAATATAAAAATATACCTATTCCAATTCCTAATGCTCTTTTCTTTTTATTCTCCACATTATGTTCCATATTATTTTCTTTTAAACCCTCTTTTGTTTCATCTTCTTCTTTTTTCGTCCCATTTATAAGTTCATCAGCTGTAATATTATATAAATTACAAATTAAACTTAACTTATCGAAGTCAGGAGTACTTTGGTCAGTCTCCCACTTACTTATTGTCTGTCTTGAAACACCTAGTCTTTCTGCAGCTTCTTCTTGGGATAATCCCGCTTTCTTTCTTAATTCTAACAATTTATTTCCAATTGTCATAAACTTCACCTCACAATTAAATTATATCTTTAAATCCCTTAACATACGAGCATTTTTGGTTGGAAATTTGTCAACTAGACTTAACATTTAATAAAATGACACTAAAAAACAAGATATTTTAGCAAATCTTGTTTATTTTTTTTCTTTTAATTTAACAGCTGTACCATAAGCAACAACTTCAGCAGCACCACTCATAACTGATGAAGAACCATAACGAATATTTATAATGGCATCAGCTCCTAAATTTTTAGCATCATCAACCATTCTTTTCGTAGCCATACTTCGTGCTGTATTCAACATTTCTGTATAACTTGTAATTTCTCCTCCAACAATCGTTTTCATTCCCGCCATAAAATCTTTTCCAATATTTTTCGATTGTACAACAGTTCCTTTAACAATACCTAAAGCTTCAACAATTTCTTCTCCTGGTATATAATCAATATTTACTAGCTTCATCTTCTTCTCCTTTCAAAATTTCTTTTATTCTTAAGAATAAATTATAAATTATACCAAATAAAGGTAAACCAAATAATAAAACTATTATAAAGTATATCACCCATGGTATTTTAGTACTTTCTGTAAACTGAAAATAGCTAATCATTCCTAAGATTCCTCCAAGGAATAACAGGTAGTGTGCATAGTTTATATACAAACTACCTATTTTTTCCTTTATTTATCTAT
>CAOJBM010000083.1 GCA_948329525.1 uncultured Mycoplasmatota bacterium | reverse complement strand
TTTGGTGCTAATATCACAGATGGTTATATTGAAAATAATAGTCAATATGCAGAACAATATACTAAGGTTGCTAATAAAAATATAAAAGCAAAAAATGGTTATGTTTCATTAGAAAGAATTTTATATTTTTATCTTGCTGATAACTCTTTAACTTTTGATGAAATATATACTGATAATTTAGATAAGGAATCAAAAAAATTACTTCCTATTAGTGATGTGTGTACGATTCAAAAATATAAAGTTTTGGAAGTTTGTAAAAACGAAAATATATCTTCTAGTGGGCAGATAAATGAAGAACAAGCAAAACCTTTTGCTCCACCAATAGAATTTTCTAGTTCTACCATAACTAGTTTTTTTATGGAAGAAAGAGTTATTTATGGAGAAGCAAATGTGCATAAAGCATGGGATATTGCTAACTCTGAACAGACACCAGTTTATTCTACTTGTGATGGAAAAGTTGAAAGTGTTTCTTTTCCGTATAATCAAAATAAAATTGATACGAGTGATAAACAAGGTGGTAATAATATAAAAATTTCATGTGAAATAAATGACTTAAAATATGTTGTTTTTTATGGTCATCTATTTCCAAATAGTTCTAAAGTTTCAGTTGGTGATACTGTTTCAAAAGGACAAGTTATTGCTAGTGTAGGTACTACTGGTTATTCAACTGGTAATCATTTACATTATCAAGTTTCATTGGATGGTCAAGTTGTAGATGGCATGAGTTTAATAGATTTTAATTATGAATTAGATAATTCAAAACCTACATATAACCCACCATCTTTATTAGAGAATAATAACTTTAATAATTTGACACCATCCTATAAAAATTAACAAAAATATAAATTTAGGATGATAAGCCCTATAAAGAAAGCCCCTAAAACATAAGGAATAAAAAGGTATTAACCTTTATATCAACCTACAAAGTAGGATGAATTTTGCAAGTGCAAAATCAGTCTTACACAACACTAAACCCTTATGAAATAAGGAAAAGTTTGGTGGTGGTGTGTAAGTTTCTTATCCTGCTTTTTTATATACTACCATGTTTTAGGGGCTTATCATCCTATCAAGATAAGGAGGACAAATGAGAAGATTTGATTTTTGGTTGCCTATTGACTTATTTAATAGGATTAAATTAATGGCTCAATTCTATGGGATTCATATATCAAAAATGATGGTGCAACTTTTAGAAATGGGCTATATAGATATGTTAAAAGGAGGTTATGATAATGAAGTTATCAATAAATAAATTAATTGCAAATGATATAATAAATTATGGTATGGATCAAATAATGGAAATGGAAGATGGCAATGGTGCTAACTATATTGTTTCACTTGATACATACTTAAAAGATTTTGATGAAGATACTAAAAAATATATTTTAGAAAATGTAAATAATATAATTGAAGATATAGAAGCAAGTGAGTGTGTACTTGATTTAGTGGTAGAGAAAGAAAAAAATAATATAGACTTAAACATGGTTTTTTATTGGGAAAATTTACTTACAGAAGTAGATAAAAAAATCGATGCTACTGCTAAAAGTTTAGGTGTAGAAATGGACTTGAAAGATATTAAGGAAATGTCTGCTGATATTTTGGATGATGATGAATTTAATGATGATTTAATAAACAAAATAAAATATTTTGCTAATGATCATGAACAGGAGTTAAACTATTAATGAAAGTTCGTTTATATACTGATAATGAAATCAAAATATTAAAACAAAGTATTTTTGTCAGAAATGTAAAATATAAAAGAGAAATAGAATATGATCCAATTTTTAAATTATGGACTATCATGATGAGATATGATATGCCAGAACTATCTGCTAGAGAAATTTTTTCTCGTGGTGGTTTTGACATAAACATTCTTCATAAAAAATTACCCCAAAGAAGAATTAAAGACTGGGTAGATAATTATAAAAAATTTGGTATTAGATATTTCTTGCCAGAAGATGAGTATTACCAAAGTATTACTTATATTAAAAATAATGAAGTTGTCTATGATTCTATGAAAATGCAACTTTTAGATTATGTTCTAAAAAGATTAAAGGAAATAGATTTTAATGACAATAGATAAGCATATTTATTTTTCCAATGAAGAATATGCTCGTATAAAAGATTATGCTTGTAAAAACAGTTTATCTTTTTCTAAAGCAGTATGTAGTTTATGCATCTCTGCTTTAAATGGTACAGAGATTTTAGATAGAATTAATAAGTTAGAAAAAAGTATTGAATATATTATTAAAAAGCAACAAGTTCTTCATTTATTGGAAGAACAAATATATTCAGATATGGACTTTGAAAATGTTTCAGATCCTAAAAAAAGTAAACCTTTAAATGAATTTAATAAAAGGATAAGAAACAATTTTATAAATGACTAAAAGCCCTAAGGTGATTTTTAATTCTATCTTTACATTTGCACTTAATAACCCAGATAGTAAATATAGAAATCATAATAAATCTATTAAAAGGGTTACTGATATGTATGACTATTATACTAACGAAGAAAAACGAGCCATGTCTATGTATGATTATTATACTGGTAAATTGACTAAAGAAAAAACTATGAATTTAGTTATAGAAAATGGGCATTTTGCAAGTGAATCAGAAGTTGAAAGAAGAAAAAAGTTATCAGTAAAATATTTAGAAAGTTCTAATCTATGGCAAGGTGTATTATCATTTAATAATGATTATATAAATGAAAATATTGATATACATAAATTGGAGCAAGAACTTGCTACCAATATATTACCTAAGTTCTTTAAAAAATGTGGTTTTAAAGATACCAAGAAAATGTTTTATCAATTATCACTTCATACAGATACTGATAACTTACACTTTCATTTTTCATTTATGGAAAAACAACCTAATTATATTTATTCTAAAAATAAAGTTGGTTATAGAAGATCTGGTGAACTATCACAAGTTGAAATAGATTTTTTGAAAAATCAAGTAATACATACCATTGAAAAAGAAAAAATTTATACCCCTTTATTAAAAGAAACAAATAAAGATATGGAAGAATTAAAAAAATATTTTAACCCAAAAGAAAAAAATTATCTTTTAAGAAATAAAAAAGATTTACTTTTGGAAGAAAAAATATTAAAATTAGGTCAACTTCTTTATCATGAAAGAATTGGTAAAGATAGTAAAATTAAATATGGATCTATTAAGAACAAAGAAATTATTAATCTTACTAGAGAAATAAAAAGTTATATTTTTTCTAACTCTAATTCTGATTTTAAATTAGAATATAATAATTTTAAAGAATCATTAAAAAATATCAATACCTATTTTCATAAAATTAATGAAGATAATAATATCAAAAATATCAATGTTGATACTTCATTAATCGATTCAAAAAATAAATACATAGATAATTATATCTATAATGCTATTGTCAATTATGCTGATTATCATTATAAGAAAGAATCTAAGACTTCTAATAAGATTAAAGAAAATGATATTATACAAGAAATAATATTAAAACACTATTTAAAAAATAAAAAACAAACTAGAAAATATATATTAAAAAATTACCTATCTAGTTCTATCCCTAGACAAAGATTTAAAAATAAATCTGCCATTGAAAATGCCATAAAAAATATCAATGATGAAATGGAAGAAGCCCAAAAAGAATTTAGTAAATTATTTAACAAAGAATACACTAAATAATTTTCTTTAACACTTGTGCAAAAAAAACTATTGCATAATTTGTCGAATTATGCTATTATTAAATTGTGATAAAGGTATATCCTTTTTCATTATTAAACCATTTTACTGTACTACTCATACAACTCCTTTCCAAAGTTGTAGTAGTGCTAAGCAGTACAATAGTCGCTAGTATAGGGCTATTTTTATTTTGCTAAAAATGTTATAATTAAAACAAGAAATATAAACTAAACTAACAGTCGAGATTATATTCACTTTTTTATAGTATAATGATTTTGAGGTGAAAATTATGGATAATAATAAAATAGGAAAATATATTGCATCTCTTAGAAAAGAAAAAAAATTAACTCAACAACAACTTGGTGATAAATTATTTGTAACTGATAAGGCAGTTAGTAAATGGGAACGAGGATTAAGTTTGCCAGATATTACTATTCTTGAAAAATTAGCAGATGAATTAGATACAGATATTTATAACATTTTGCAAGTAGAAAAAAAGAATAATATAGATATTGAGAAAACTTTAAATAATGAAAGAAAAAAAATACAAAAAGAATTAAATAAAAAAATAATTATATATATATTACCCATAATTTTTGTTAGTTGTATTATATTTTTTAAACTTATACCTTTTGGTTATAATATTGAACATCCAAGATATACACATACTGAAAATAAAATAATTAATCTAGGTATTCCTAAATTTTCGTTCTTAATGAAAAATAATGAGAATAGTTATTCTTATAAGAATTTTAGAGGTAAAAGTGTTTTAAAAAGTGAATTGAAAAGTTATGTAAATACTTTAGAACATATTACTTGTAATAATACTACATATTTTTATGATTCTGATGCAAATATTACCATTATTGATTATGATGTTAAAGGAAACTTGATTTACAGCACTATATCTTATAATATTAGAAATGGAAATTATTGTAATGAGTGGCAAATAAAAGAATATTCTAAAAGATTAGGGACATTAAATACATTTCGTACTTTGTATGCTGAAGATTCAAATTTAGCAATATATTTTCTTCCTAGTTTAAAAATAAGTGATAATAAGAATGAGTGGGTTGCAACTTTAGATATTTATTATAATGATGGAAAAACAAAAAAAGTAATTGAAAAATCATCTGGAAAATTTGAAATAATAAATAATGAACTTATCTATTATAGAGATAAAATTATAGATCATGAGAATAATATTGAAGTTCCAAATGTATCAGCATTTGTTATAAAGGAACAAAAATTAATATTAAAAGAAAATTATCTAAAAGATTATGAAAAAGGTATTACTTTAAAATAAGGTGATGGATTATGAGAAAAAAATTTAATAAAATAAAAAGGAATATACTTATTTGTGATTTAATTTTTGTAGGTATAAATATACTAATTAATTTTATATTATATCTAATGAATATGAGATTTAGATTATGGTTTATTATTCTTATAATTTTAATATCTGTTATTGGATTTATTGTTGGCATATTCCAACAGATATATCTATATTCTGATAATAAAAAGAGAACTATAATTTTATCATTGTTAGGAACTATGCCTATAATCATACTTATTTTAATTTCTCTTCCTATTGTAGGTTTTATTGCAATTTTTAGTTATAAACCTGAACATACTACAGTGTTAGATAATAAAAAATATGTTGCAGTAGTTTCTTCTTTTCTAAATGTCGATGTAGATTATTATGATTATTATGGATTTCTTTTAATGGGTACAAAAGTAAAAGTACATGGATATTTTGGTAAAGGTGGATATGATCCATTTACTAATCCAAATGTTTCAGATGGTGTAGAATATATATACTATGATGATAATGGAAAAGTAAAATCAAAAAGAACTGAAACTTTTATTAAAGATAAAGATGGAAAAGTCATAGATAAAAATAATTATAATATTGATATTGATAAAAATAATAATTTTGATGATAGTGATAATTATGTATTACCAGAAAATGAAGAAATTTTATATGAAAGAAAATTTAATAAAACGATATTACGATTTGGTAAAGTTGATAATGTTTTAGGTCAAAATATGTTAGTTCATGTTTTGAG
>CAOJBM010000082.1 GCA_948329525.1 uncultured Mycoplasmatota bacterium | reverse complement strand
TTTTCAACCTGTTGGATTTGGTTTACTTATTACACTTTTATAGTACCAAAGATATGTTTAAAGATGCTTACAAAGAAACAAAAAGAAGTTCTTTATTAGTTTATTTAGTTTTAAGATTTTTAGTTATTGCTTGTATGGTTTTACAAATTATCCATGGTAATTTAGAAAATGCGTTATTATGTGTTATGTCTTTATTCTTGCTCTTATTACCATCATTTATTGAACATAAACTTAATATAACTTTACCTAATACTTTGGAAATAATTATTTATCTTTTTATTTTTTCGGCTGAAATATTAGGAGAGATAAATAATTTTTATGGCATAATACCTTATTGGGATACAATATTACATACGTTAAATGGCTTTTTATGTGCAGCTGTTGGGTTCTCGTTAGTTAATTTACTAGAAAAATCTAGTAATAAAATTAATTTGAGTCCAATGTACTTATGTATCGTCGCTTTTTGTTTTTCCATGACAATAGGAGTACTTTGGGAATTTTTTGAGTATGGTTCAGATAAAATTTTTAAATTAGATATGCAAAAAGATCATATAGTTAGTTGGATTTCTACTGTCGAATTAAATCCTTTAAATGAAAATAAAGCTATTATTGTGGAAAATATTGATAAAACTATTATGTATAATAAAAATGGTCATGAATTAGCTACTATAAATGGTGGTTATTTAGATATCGGAATTAATGACACGATGAAAGATTTAATAGTTAATTTTATTGGAGCATTAACATTTTGTTTCTTTGGTTTCTTCTTCTTAAAGTTTAGTAAACATGATAAGTTTATTAAAAATTTTGTGCCAACTAAGGGAAGAAGAGAAGTTCCTGAAGTTATTTTGAAAAAAATAAGTGAAAGTAAAGAAAAAAAGATATAGTGTGTTATTAAATTTTCAAGGAGAGATATGATGAAAAAACAAAATAAAAATGAAAAAACAATCAGCAATATAAAAGTTAAATTAACAGATGAAGAAGTATCGTTAAAAGAAAAGTATACTAAAGAAGTATTATTAAAAAAGAAAGAATATAAAGAATTAGGAAAGAATTTAATTAAAAGAGATTTAATTTCCAAATGGAATAGTGAAGTAAATAAGCTTTATCGAACTAAGGATAGTATTTGGTATAACAGTGTCGTTTTAGAAGCTACTTTAATATGTATGAGATGTTTAAGTAATGGTACTTCTATTGAAGAAGTTTATAAAATAATTGATATTCAAAATTTAGAAATGCCTCCAGTAATTTTAGGAATGAAATTAACTGGCTACCAAAATTATTTAGTAACAGAACTTGTTGCAACTTACCATAAAAGAGGGGAAGAATTCTATTGTTATCGAAATGCTTTTATCAAAAAGCCACATTATAGAAATCAAGATGTTATTAGCCTAAAACTAAATAAAAATTATAGCTTGTAATTAAGTATTTATAATAATATAATTATAGAAAGAAAGTAGTTATAAGAAGAAAATTATATGGTTTTTAGTTTTTGGGGTTTTGGTTATAGTTTAACAGGTTGTGGAAATAATTCTTTGGAAGATAAAAAAGACTCTAAATTTAGGAAATTTTCAAAGAAAAAGTCTCAGAAAATGTAACTTATTTAGATTATGATAGAGCAGCCGAGTTTTCTAGTGGAGTAGCGGTTGTTAGTAAAACGGAAAATTTTGAAATGCCACATTATGTTATCGATGAAGATTTTAATGTTTTATTTTCTTATGAAGGAAATCAAGAATTTTTTGGTGGTTATATAAAAATACCTTCCAAGATGATAGAAACCAATAAATATTTTATATAAAAATGGCTAAGTAGTTTATTCTTATGATGATAAGGAATATAAGAAAAAAGTCAAACTTGTAAATGACTACACAGAATTTTTCAATTCAAGAACTAAGAAAGTTGTGAAGTTTAGTGAAGCTGGTAATGCTTTAGTAAGATTTTCTAATAAAGAAAGAGAAACCTATTATATTGTTATTGATAAAAACGGAGAAATGTTATTTGAACCTGTAAAAAGAAATAACGAAGCATTGATAAAAATAATAAAGTTGTTATTACAAGTGACGATGAAGATGAAACTTATTTAAATATTACCAATAATAGTATTATAGTTAAATTGAATAAACCAGGAAGTAAAAAAAATATCTTATTATAATAAAGATTTAGAAGGTAATATAATTAACTTAAAAATAAATGGTGATTTAAAAGAGTATAACTAATTAAATATTAAGAGAATAAATTTTTCTATTCTTTTTCTAATGTAAGAAAAATGTTATAATTGTAAATGGTGATTAAAATGAAAAAAATATTAGTAGTTGAAGATGATGAAAGTATTCATAATATTATAGAAGAATTATTAAAAAAAGAAGGATATAATGTAAATAATGCTTATTCGGGAACTGAAGCAATGCTTTTGCTAGAAAAAGAAAAATATGATTTGATATTACTAGACTTGATGTTGCCAGGAATTTGTGGAGAAGAAATTATTAAAAAAACAAAAGATATACCAATAATTGTTCTTTCTGCTAAAATATCTAGTGATGATAAAGTAACTTCTTTATTAAATGGTGCGAATGACTACATAACAAAACCTTTTGATAGTAAAGAATTACTTGCAAGAATTAAAGTTCAGTTAAGAAACAAAAGTAATGTCAGTGAAACACTTAAATATAAAGAGTTAGAATTAGTAAATGATAATCATACTCTTTTAGTAAATAAGGAAAAAGTTAGTTTAACAAAAACGGAATATGCTATTTTAAAACAACTTCTTTTAACTCCGCATCAAGTAATTACAAAAAATAAACTATTAGATTTAATAAGTTTTGATACTGAAGATTGTAGTGAAACCTCATTAAGGGTTCATATTAGTAATATAAGAAAGAAGATTAAAGAGTTTTCGAAAATAGAATATATCGAATCTATCTGGGGAATAGGATTTAAATTAAAAGATTAAATCTTAACAAAATTTTAACAATTTCTTAACCATTTTCTTAATACTTTTAATCTAAAATGAAATTTAGAAAGGAGTTAATTATGGAAATAGTTTTAGATACAAAAAAATTAGAGAAGAAATATAAAAATTTTAAAGCTTTAAATAATGTTAATCTCCATATCGAAAAAGGAGCAATTTATGGTCTTATTGGTCGAAATGGAGCAGGCAAAACAACGCTTATTAGAATTATTTGTGGCTTACAAGAACCAACAAGTGGTACTTATACTATTTATGGAGAAGATAATTCCAGTAGTGATATGGTAAATGCAAGGAAGAGAATGGGTGCTATAATTGAAACACCATCCATAGTTACTGAAATGAGTGCAAAAGATAATTTAATTGAACAATACAAATTAGTGGGAATGACTAATTACGAGGAGATTGAAAATTTATTAAAATTAGTAGGTCTTGAAAATACAGGAAAGAAGAAAGCGAAGAACTTTTCATTAGGAATGAAGCAAAGATTAGGTATTGCGATTGCCCTTGCGAATAATCCAGATTTCTTGATTTTAGATGAGCCGATTAATGGATTGGACCCCGAAGGAATAATTGAAATAAGAGAGCTTATTTTAAAATTAAACAAAGAAAAGAGAATTACTATTTTAATATCTAGTCATTATTTAGATGAATTATCAAAAATTGCTACCCATTATGGCTTTTTAGATAATGGAGAAATTATTAAAGAAATATCAAGCGAAGAACTTATGAAAAAAATGGAACATAAAATAGAGTTAAAAGTAGATAATCCAAAAGAATTTGTTAAATATTTTGAAGAAAAGAAAATTTCTTATGAAGTAATTGATAGTAAAACAATAAATGTTTATGGAAACTTAAATTTATCAAAGTTTATTGCTGATTTATCGAAGAGAAACTTAATAGCTGAGGAGATTCATGAGCAAGAAGAGTCTTTAGAAAGTTATTACATGAACTTAATTGGAGGTGGTAAAGTTGAGTAAATTATTAGATGCTGGCTTTACAAGGTTAAGAAAAAATAAATTATTTTGGATACTTCTTGGTTTTATTATTCTCTTTGCTCTTTATATAGATTTTATAAATTATAGTAATATGAAAAATTATAATGCAACAATCGATTTTGGTAATTTCCCCTTTTATTATTCAACTATGATAGGTGTAGTAATTGCTATATTCACAAGTTTGTTCTTAGGAGTAGAATATTCTGATGGAATAATAAGAAATAAAATAAGTATTGGTCATAAAAGAATTAATATATATTTATCTAATTTAATTATAATAATTGTAACTAGTTTAGCTTCTTATGTTTTATATTTGTTAATTGTATCAAGTATTGGAATACCTTTATTTGGAACAAGTGGGATTATTTTTAAAGACTTAGTAATAAGGATATTAATTGCTTTTGTAACGATTATAGCTTATTCTAGCATCTTTACATTCTTAGCAACTATTATTTCTAATAAAACGATTACTGCAGTAGTTAGTATTATGTTTGCTTTTCTTCTAATGATGGTTGCTCTTACGTGTTTTAATGTTTTAGAAGCTCCTAGGTATATAAATGAATCGACTATGACAAACGGGGAAATAAAAATAGAACAAGTATTAAATCCTAAATATCCAAGTGAAAAAAAGAGAAAAATTTATCAATACTTGTTAGATATTAATCCAGCAGGACAGATGTATCAAATAACTGGTAGAAAAGTTACTGATTTAAAAATCTTTCCTTTATATTCATTAGGCATTATAATAGTATTTACTACTACTGGTTTAGTAATGTTTAAGAAAAAAGAATTAAAATAAAGGAAAGTGATTATTATGAGTGTTTGTTTAATCTTAGTATTGATAGTTCTTTTATTAATTCTAGTGATAAAAATTATTGTTATGAAAAATGAACTTAAGAATATAGGTGGAGAACTATCAAGAATAATGAAAACTGATACGAATAATTTAATTACATTAAATACGAAAGATAAAGATTTAAGAAAATTTGTTAATTTACTTAATAAAAATTTAAAAGAATTACGAAATTTAGAATTAGAGTATAAAAACGGAAATGGAGAATTGAAAACTTCAATAACCAATATTTCTCATGATTTAAGAACGCCTCTTACTGCTATAAGAGGCTATTTAGATTTAATAGAAAATGAAAATTTGCCAAAGAAACAAGCTAAATACTTGGAAATTATTGATAGAAAAGTAAAAGATTTAACAGATTTAACAGAACAGCTTTTTGATTTTTCGAAAGTCTTAGATGTTCAAAATGAAATTAAGAAAGACAACATAGTCATAAATAATGTTTTAGAAGAAACTTTAATAAGTTTTTATGGGTTATTTAAAGAATATAAGATTACTCCAAAAATAGATATTTGTGAGGAAAAGGTAACAAGATTATTAAATGAAACGATGTTAAAAAGAATTTTTGAAAATATTATATCTAATGCTATTAAATATAGTGAAAAAGACTTTAATGTGAAGTTGCTTAAAGATGGCACAATTGAGTTTTCCAATAAAACGACAAAAATTGATAATGTTAATATAGAAAAGATATTTGATAGGTATTATACGGTTAAAAGTTCTCGAAAAGCAACTGGCATAGGTCTTTCGATTGCTAAACAGTTGACTGCTTTAAGTGGAGGAGAAATTAAAGCAACTTATCAAAATAATATTTTAAAAATTAGTTTGAAGTTTTAGATTATGAGTATTTTTGTAATCCTATGATTCGTAGGATGATTTCTTTTTAAAACTATAATATTATAGTCTTAGGATAGTGTGAAAAGTTTTATGGAAAACAAGTCACACTAGATGAAAAAGATATTAA
>CAOJBM010000081.1 GCA_948329525.1 uncultured Mycoplasmatota bacterium | reverse complement strand
ATCCAAGTGAACTAAATCTATGGCGAGTAATCAAGGTCAATACAGACGGAACAGTGGAAATGGTCAGCGATAAGGTATCAAGTAAAGAGGTATATTTCAGTGGAAAGAATGGATATATCAATTTAGTAGGAGGGCTAAATACAATCGCAGCTCAGTATACAGATGGTAAGCATGTGTTAAGAACAAGACATATCGGATACAGTAATCAAACAGAGACAATAACAGATACAAGTATGTTGTCCAAAACATCAGCGCCGTGGACAAAAACTACATCATCGGGATGGACTGCAACAAGTAGTGGATTTACAGAAGCACAAGAGGCACAAGGAGCAGGAGATATAGGATATACAGCAGATTATAAATTAGTAAATGCTGTTTATGGATCAATGGTAGCGAATAATCCAAGTGGAACAGCAACTTCTTACTGGCTCGCTTCGCGTTATTTCTACTATTACGGTAGCACGGGCTGGAGCTTCGACGGGCGCTATGTGGCGACTAGTGGCATCTTGGACGACTACTTTCTGTGTATCTATAGCAGAGGATTTAACAGCAACAGCAACAGCTCTGCGGTGCGTCCTATCGTCACTCTAAAATCAACAGCAGAGAAATTAAGTGGAAGTGGAACAAGTAGTTCACCATACGTATTGAATTAAAGATTCTAGATGGAAGGTCAGTAGGGAGGTACACCATCATTCCCCGTATTGAAGAATATTTGGTTCTTAAGAAAAAATAATATTTTTGCTAATATTATTCCAACTAGAGCTGTAGAACATGCTTCCACGTGTTTTATAGTCTTATTTAAAATTATTTTTCCCAAAAGATAAATTAAATACAACCTAAATATTCTTCAATATGGGAAATGATAGGAGGAATTACTATAAAAAATGCTTTATTTGGTTCAATAGACAAAAAATATGAAACTATTTGACTTTTACTAAAAAAGAGATATATTTTATAGGTGCTTATGATAAAAGGGATGTACTCAGCCGTTAAGTTGGGGTTTGAAAAAGTGGATTAGAGCTTTAAAAGTCTAATTTTTTGTTACTATTTTAAGTGTTTCTCATTATATTTAAGCTAAAAGAGAATTTGTTAGATGATTAAAAATTTAAAAGTTGCTAGGATTGATTCTGTAATGTGATTATTTTGCACCTTTATCAAGTCCAGATGCTGCAATTTTAAACTTTTAGAAAAAAATGTACTTTATATAAATAAAAAAAAGAAATAGTTGAAACTATTTCTTTTTTTGCAACCAATTTTTTCCATCAACAATTCTTGCTGCTAACATTGAAGAAGATGTATCTCCAACAACATTTAGCATTGTTGCTGGTGGATCAATTATAGTTGCTATTATTGTAAGTATTGGTAGTGCTGCAACTGGAAAATTCATCATTGATAATATTAACATTTCGGATATTGTTCCACCGCCTACAGGAACTGCAACGACAAGTAAATTAGCTATTAATGCTGTTACTATAACAGAAGATATGCCACTAAAACTATAAACGTTAGTACCAAATAAATAAGCTAAGAACATAATTTTAAAAACACTACCAATAATTGAACCATCTTTATGAAAACTTGTACCTAGGGGAATAATTGTTTCTGCTATATCATCAGAAACACCAATATTTTTAGCACATTTTGTATTAATCGGAATACAAGCGGCTGATGAACAAGTTGAAATTGATGTTGCCGTAGCAGGTATAACATTTTGCCAGAATTTTACAAATCCTTTTTTACCACCAGCAATAAAAGCATAAAGTGAGTAAATTATAAAATAGAATAAAATTGCTACAACTGTATAAATAACAAAAGTTTTAAAGTATCCAACAGCAATTTCGTTACCAAATGTTCCGATTAAGGAAGCAAAATAACAACCTAGTCCAATTGGGGCGAAGTAGAAAATAATATCAATTAACTTTAAAATAACAGCATTAGCAGAATTTAATAATTCCTCAAATGGTTTTGCTTTTTCTCCCACTTTACTAATTGCAAGTCCAACAAGAATCGAGAAGATTACTAAGGCTAGAATATTATTTTTGGAAAGTAAGTTAACAAAATCGCCTGTACTTATTGCTTCCACTGTTCTTTGCAAAATATTTAACTCAATATCACTTGCTTCTTCACCTTCAGCCAAAGTTTCTAGTATAGCTTGACTATCGTTGGTATCAACAAGTTTCATAGAATAAGTAGAAACAAGTCCAACTGCTACAGCAACTAAAGAGGTAATTACAAAGACACCAATGATAGAACCTAAGACCTTACCAAGCCTTTTTGGCTGCTTTATTTTGGCAATTGATGTGGTAATGGTTAAAAAGATTAGAGGTATTACAACTACAAAAAGCATATTTAAGAATAAGTCTCCAAGTGGTTTAACAATTTCACATTTTTCTTTCCATATTAAGCCAGCTATAGCTCCTATTAATAAGGAACCAATTAAGATAATCGTTTGTTTATAATTCGACCATATTTTTTTCATTTCATCACTCCTTACTATAATACTATTCTAAATGCCTAAGAAATAAAAGTAAAACAAATCCACATTTTTAATTTACTTTAATTATAGAATCCACACTTGAAACAAACAATATTTTTGTTATAATGTTTATAGGAGTGATAACTAATGGAAATTATTAATATTACAGAAGAGCAAAGAAAGAAATTGAGTTATAGAGTTGCCCAATTAGTTTTTGAATTAAAGAAAGATAAAAAAGTAGAATGTGTTTATTTTATACCATATAAGTATAATGGAGAGGAAGGAAAATTTATTGAGCTTTTAATTGTTACACAATCACCTTATGATTTGAAAAAAAGTCAAATAGTTAGAGATTTTAATGCTAAAAATAATAAAGATGTATCAAAATATGGAGTTAGAATTCACATTGATACGAGAAAAGATTTAAGATATTTTCCTGATGCGATTTTTGATAGAATAAAGATTCCTAACTTTAATTCTTTAATTGGATTAGAAATATTTAATGCCACAATTTTATTTGATAGAAATGGTAAATATCGAGATTTAAAAGAAATAGCTGAGATAACAGGAGTAGGAGAACATAGTAATTTATATACTTATGATAATCTTGCTTCTATTGTTCCACCTATAGAGGAAAAAATAGATGGTTATTTAGAAGATATGGAAGGTATGAATAATAGAGAAGTAGCTTTAAAAAAATTTACTAAAACTAGTATGTATGAAGAAATTTTAAAAATGTAGAAAAACGAAAACGTATGTCTTGTTAAAGTATATACGTGTTTTTAAATTGCTTATAGAAAATAGGTGATGATAATTGAATAAAAATTTTATTAAACTAAATGATAGTGACGAACATTTAAGTCTAGGAAATTTATTTCGAATAATTAAAGAAAATTCGAAAAATAAAACTGGTGCTTTACAAACAGAAATTTTTTGTATTCTTTTTGAAGAAGAAAGTGCTCTTTCAACGACAATTAATAACTACTGTGTTGGAGCAAGAAGTATTGGCGACTCTTATAAACAGAAATTTATTAATAAGAAAAGAAGATATCAAAAAAAAGAGGAAGAATTTTTACCTAATATAATTGCACTACTTGAAATAATGGATGGGGTTTTATATAAGGAAGAAACTATTTCTTTTATAAATACTAATAAGAGTGCTAATTATTTAGCTAAAAAACTATACAATATCGCTAAAAATGATAAACAAGTTCCAAGTAGTTTAATAAATCAGTTAAATTTTCTTATAAAAGAGAAGAAGATTTATGAGTGTTTAGTTGAAGAATTGTTATTTATTGTTTTAGAAAAGAAACAACCAATAAATGAAAGTACTTTAAAAAAAGAGTTAATTGAAAATATTTTTAGTAATACAAATATTAGTCTAAAAGATTTAGAAAGTTACTTATCTTTAAAACTTAATGAAGGAATTAACTACGATTATTCTCTTATTAAGTTAAGGGAAGAAGGCAATGCTTTAGCTAATTTTGAATTAGGTAGTAATGAATATTATGGGTATTATAAAGGAGTGCCAAGGTATGATGAGGCTTATAAGTATTTAGTTAAAGCAGCTGAAAAAGGTCATGCTAAAGCTAACTATATGTTAGGAAATATGTATGTTAATGGGCTTATTGGTGGAATGAGTAATAAGGAATTAGAACTTGGTTATAATTATTATTTAAAAGCTAAGGAATTAGGTAGTATTGCTGCTATTAATGCAATTGGAAATATGTATTATAAAGGAATTTATCCTTTAAAGAAAAACAAAGAAGAAGCTCTAAAACTTTATGAGAAAGCAAGTAGCTATAACTATGCTTATGCTTTTAATAATTTAGGAAAAATATGTGAAGAAGAGAAACAATATGATAAGGCTTTTGAATATTATATGAAAGCTGCTAATTTAAAAGAGAGTTGGGCTTGTAATAAAGTAGGAGAATTATTACGAAGAAGAGGGAGTTTAGAAGAGGCCTACACTTTTTACAACCAAGCATTAGAAAGTAACTATAAAAATATTTGTTACTATGCTTATTATAATTTAGCTAAATACTATTATTTATGTGGTTGTGCTCCAGTAGTTTTAGTGCCTAATAAAGAAAAAGCAAAAGAGTATTTTGAAATAGCGAGTGATAACAACATTTTGGAAGCTACTATGGAATTATTTTATCTTAGTGTCGAAGAGTATTTAAAGACTAGAGAAAAAGAGATTTTTGAAGAAGTTTATAGATTAAAAAGAAAGATTGAAACTGATAAGAATTATAGTGATAATTTAAGAAAAGAAATAGAAAAAGAATTAGAAAAAATCACTCCTGAAATAACGATAAATATTAAAAATAATTAAAAATATTGCTATAATGTTTATAAGAGTGGAGGTTGTAAGACTATGGAAAAAATGCAAATTGATACAAAGGAATATATTTTATATGCGCCTGATTCCTTAAATTATATAACAGAAAATATGGGTAATCTTTTAAAAGAAAGAATGGAATTTTATAAAACATTATTTGATGTTAAAGATTTTCGGAAAGTTGTAATAAATTATTTTGATGATTTAGATAAGTTTAAAAATTTTATTTATGAATTAAGAGGTGAAAGAACTTCTTTACCAAAGTATGCTGTAGGAACATTTGATAAAGGAATGATTAATGCTTTTATAGACCCAAATATTATAGTTGGAAGTCCTCTATATAATAATAAATTATATTTAGCTTCGCATGAATTATTTCATATCATGTATAAAGAATTAATTTGGGAAAAAGAAAATAAAAAAAGAGTTGTTTGGTTTGATGAGGGAATGGCACAATTGTTTTGTGGGCAATATAAAGAAGTATTAAATGAAAAAAACTTTAAAAATTGGTTTTTAGATGTAATCAGCTCTACAAAAATAAAACCTAATTTAAATGAATTAAAGCATGGTGCTAGTTTTAAAACTGATGACTATAATGGATATCAATTAGGTTTATTAGCTGTAAAATATTTATTTGATACTTTAGATTTTGAAGAGTTTAAAAAATTAATGCATGATGTAGATAAAATTGAGAGTTATGGTTTTACTGTTTTAGATGATGCGATAGAATTTTATAAAAATGGGTGTTAATAATGCAAACAAAATATCAAATTAATAGTTGAAGAATATTTAAAATTTTTTCCAAACGAAGAAAATAAATTGTTATTGTTAAATAATTTTCTAAAAAATTCTTCCAAAAAAGAATTAATAGATTGGAACAATATAAATAGGCACTTAACTGTTGGAGCTTTTGTCTACTCTCAAAAAGAAGATAAATTTTTAGTTCTTTATCATAAGGATTTGCAAATGTATTTATATCCAGGAGGTCATATTGAAAAAGAGGATAAGACTTTATTAGATAGTGCATTAAGAGAATTAAAAGAAGAAACAGGTTTAGAAAAAGTGAAATTGCTAAAAATAAATAATATAACTTTACCATTTGATATTGATATCCATTTAATTCCTTTTAATGCAAGAGTAGGTATGACTGCACATTATCATTTTGATTTTAGATATTTATTTTTAGTAGATTCTATTACGGAAATTATTTTTGATAAAGAAGAATTTAAAGATTATAAATGGATTTCAAAAAATAATCTAAAAAAAGATAAAAATTATGAAAAAGTAATTGCTAAGATAGAAAAACTTTTGCTGTGTCCTAGATTTGAGTTGATGGATTAAAATTATATTCAGCATAAATT
>CAOJBM010000080.1 GCA_948329525.1 uncultured Mycoplasmatota bacterium | reverse complement strand
CATAGATAAATAAAGGAAAAAATAGGTAGTTTGTATATAAACTATGCACACTACCAGTCTTAGAAAGAAGGAATTTGATGAAAAAATTTTTATTAAATTATTTTGCTATAATTATGCTGATTTTATTTGTTACTTATAATTTTATCTTTTATAATTTGAAAATTGGTGGATTATTATATCAGCTATTTATGATAAACTTAATTATTGTTAATATTAATATTTTAGTTAAATGTAAAAAAGATATAAAATGTAAAAGTTTAGTAATATTAATTTATTTTTTTATATGGTTATTTTCCAAAAATTATTTCCAATGTTTATTTGCACTTTCTACTATGATTACATTAATTCTAACTGGATTTATGGAAAGTAATTTTATTAAGGTTATATCTATTCTTATGCTATTATTTTTTATACATTTTTGGGTACCTATATTATTTATATGTCTATTATTGTTTGGTACAGGAATAAGTGAAGAAAAAGGGATAAATCATATTTATGATGATATGCATTATTATTGTGAAAACAATTTTGAAGTATATTCTTATTCTTTAGGAGCTATGGATAGTTTTCATTATAGTATTAGTAAGCATTATGAATTTTTAAGCATTGATGATATAATTTATATATCTTATAATAAACGAAATGAAGTAGCAAAAGAAGATTATGACAATTATTTAAAATCTCATGAATGTAGATTGGTAAGTGATAGAGATGGATTTGAATAAAATATCTAATTTTATAAAGTTAAAAAGAAAAGCCTTAGGAATTACTCAAGAACAGCTGGCGACGAAACTATTTGTTACGGAAAAAGCAATCTCAAGATGGGAAACAGGAAGAGGAACTCCAGATATATCTTTATTACTTCCATTATCTAAAGAACTTAATGTTGATGTTTCAGAATTGTTAAATGGAGAAGAAAGTAATAGAATAAAAAATGATGTTGAACAATTGATTAAATATAATGAAATTACAAAAGCAAATAAATACAATTTTCAATTTAAATTAACTATTTTTTTTACGGCTTATCAATATTAACTTTTTTATTTTATTTAAGACTTGAGTATAATCCTAATATGGATGTTAACTATTTTATACGATTGCTAATTGTAATTCTTGCTTCTTTATTTGTAATTGTTGGAAATAAAATATATAGTAATAATTATGTAGAAAAGCTAGAAAATAAAAAGAAAATATTTAAACTTTCTAATATAATAGTTTTTATATATTATGTTATTTTATTATTTAATATGGTATTTTTTGCAAGATATAATAGTATTAATAGTTATAATTTGATTCCCTTTAATACTATAATTGATATATGTAGAAATGGAACTTTATCTTTCATTATCATAAATATATTTGGAAACTTACTTATTTTTATGCCATTAGAATATTTCTTAATTGAACTGTTTAAGATTAAAAAATTTTTCTTTAATTTTGCTATATCGTTTAGTATTATTGTACTAATTGAATTATTTCAATATATATTTAAGGTTGGAGTTTTAGATATAGATGATTTAATATTGAGTGTATTTGGAATGATGTTTTTTTATATTATATATGTATTAGTTGTTGCTAAAGATAATAAGATAGAATCAAGTGGATGATAGAATTTTGAATATCCCTCACTCATTAAATAGATTATTTATTATTAGTTAAATTATAGTATAATTATGATGGTGGTAACTATGGAAATAATAGATTATTCTAGTAAATATGATGAAGATATTAAAAATTTACTTGTTGAGTTACAAGAACATATTGTAGAAATAGACAGAGAGAAATATAATATTTTAACTCTTGATTATAGAGAAAAATATTTTGAAAAAACTATAAATGAAGTAAATAAGTATAAAGGAAAAATATTTTTAGCAAAAGAATTAGATTCAATAGTTGGGCTTATTATTGGTATTATTAATAATGAAAATGAAAGTACTTACGATTTTTCTGCTCCAAAAAGAGGTCGAGTAATAGAGTTAATAGTATCAAAAAAATGTCGTTCAAATGGCATTGGAAATCAACTGTTAAGTAAAATGGAAAACTATTTTAGGAAAGTTGGGTGCAAAGGTGTTTTAATTGATGTTTTTGCTTATAATGAGAATGCTCAAAGATTTTATTATAAAAATGGTTATTTCAATAGAAACATAGAGATAATGAAGAAAATTTGAGGTGTTGTTATGTACGAAGAAATTATTAAGAACTTAGAAAAACAATTACCAATTAGTAAGTTGAATGAATTAAGAAATAAAATTATGCATTTAGGAGTGTTTAGTGAACCATATTTAACTTATATGTTAGAAGGAAAGAAAACAATAGAGTCAAGATTCAGTAAAAACAAGATTGCTCCATATAACCAAATTAGTAAAAATGATATTGTAGTTGTAAAAAAATCTGGTGGAGATATAGTGGCATATTTTACGATTAAAGAAGTAAAGTTTTATAATTTAAAAGATGTATCTATAAATGAAATAAGGGATAAATATTATAAAGAATTATGTGTAGATGAAGAGTTTTGGTTTACTAAGAAAAATGGTAATTATGCAACATTAATAATTATAGATAAATTATATAAATTAGAAAAGTTTCATATTAATAAAAAAGGTATGCAAACTTGGATTAAATTATAAATGTTTTATTAGGAAATTTACTAGGAAAGTAATGTGAATTTTCTTAAATATTTTTGGAGATATACACAACTATAATATTGCGATATTTTTCAATTATAAACTAATTTAAAAATTTTTGGTTGATTTTAAGAGAAAATAAATGTTATACTGCAATTACATTAATTAACTTGCCATTATTAATGTGTCAAAATTTAAATCGATAATTTATGTTTTGGGCAAGAAAAGCATATCTATTCGGAGTATATCAATTATGGATATACTTTTTTTGTATTGGGAGGAGAAAATGAATATGAATTATGGATACCAAAATGAATATGATTTTGTAGAATTATTTAATGGTAAATACTTTGACGAATTAGATAATAATTCAAGAAAATTTGTCAAGGAATTATTTGGAGAAATAATAGATAATAGTGAACCATTAAAGTCATGGAAGAATAAAATGAATCAAAAAGCTGATATATTTATAAAATATAAAAATTATATTAAAAGTGTTAGTCTAAAATGTGGAAAAAGTAATTCTATTCATCACGAACAAATTCAAGAATTTAAAAGATATTTAGAAAAATTGCAAATACCTTATGCTATTATTGAAAAATATGTAAGTTATCATTATGGATATAAGAAAGATAATTTAGGCAAGACAGACTATAACGTACGATTAAGTTCAGAGGAATATAAAAAATTATATCAAAGTGAATTAGATATTTTTAATAAGTCAATAAATAGAACAAGAATAATAGTTGATATGATTGATAGATTTATTATAAGAGGAAGAAATTCTGATTATGATATAGATGCATTAGTTTGTGGGACTATAGATGAATATGTATGGATTATGAAATATGATTTATATGATTTAATATTGTCAAAACGATGCTTGAACTTTACCTCTCCTCATATATCTTGTATGACTATTGGACCTAAAAAAAGAGATTTAAAAGGAGACTCTAGGAATTATAAAGATAGATATTTGGTATGTATTAGATGGAACTTTATAAAAGAAGATATTATTAAATTTAAGGAAAGTAAATATGTAATGGAAAAGACGGGAGAAAATGAAAAAAACTAAGTAATTGTTACTTAGCTTGATAGATACATGGAGCAAGTGAGGGTAGTCGAAACCCCGTCTCAACCTTGGCAAGGTTGCATTCTAGCCGTTGAACCACACCTGCATTCAATAAGATAATATCAAATATTTATGTAAATGGCAAGGAAAAATTGTAAAATGTTATTTATTTTGGTATAATATTTTTAGTAAGAAGGGATAATTTTGAAAAAGAAAGTTAATGCTCTTGTAAAGAAAGTTCGAAAAAAGTTTGTTCAGTATATATCTACTAATAGATTAAGTATTTCTTTTATGATTCTATCCATGATAGAAACTACAATATTTAGATACTTTATCTTTGGTAATCCATGGCAATTTATGCCTTGTACTCTTGATTTTGCTATTATCTTAATAATAGTTTCAATTTCTTATTTTATAAAACCTAATAAGCAATATAATTACTACCTCGTTTGGAGTATTATTATTACTTTAATGTGTATAATTAACTCCGTTTATTACTCATTTTATATGTCTTTTGCTTCTTTTAGCCTTTTAGCGTCGTTAAGTCAGGTTAGAACAGTAACAGACTCCTTAACTGAAAAGTTTCGTATAATTGACTTTGTTTATTTAGCTTTTCCTATAATTTTTTACTTAATTCATAAACATTTAAAATCATCTACTTATTATCGTTTTATGACTAAAATTGAAAAAGGAAAAAAGATGTTTGCCGCAACACTGCTTGTAGCAGTTATTATTATAGCTATTAATATGTTAAATATGGATGGTACTGATTATAGTAGATTGACTAAATTATGGAATAGAGACTACAATGTTAAAAGATTTGGACTTATTCTTTATCAATTTGATGACTTAGCTCAGAGTTTAACACCTAAAATAAATTCTTTATTTGGTTATGATGAAGCTTCAAAAGAATTTAGAGAATTTTATACCAATTTGAAACAAGAGAAATCTTTAAAAGAAGATAATAAATATACAGGAATACTTGATGGTAAGAACGTTATATTTATTCATATGGAAAGTATTCAAACCTTCTTAGTTGATAAACAAATAAACGGAGTAGAATTAACTCCAACAATTAATCGTTTGTCAAAAGAAGGCATGTATTTCAATAATTTCTATCCTCAAGTTAGTACTGGAACATCTAGTGATACAGAGTTTACTTTAAACACATCACTAATGCCAGCGTTATCTGGAATTGTTTTTGTAAGCTATTATAATAGAGAATATGTTACCATTCCAAAACTATTAAAGGATAAAGGATATTATACATTTAGTATGCATGCTAATTTAGCTAGTATGTGGAATAGAGACAAAATGCATCCAAGTTTAGGATATGATAATTTTTATTCAAGTACTTCTTTTGATATAACAGATGAAACTAGTGTAGGGCTTGGTTTAACTGACCAAGAGTTCTTTACTCAAGCACAAAATATATTAGAAAAAATTGAAATAGAAAATGAAAATTATATGGGTACTATGATCCAATTATCTAATCACTCTCCATTTTATGCTACACCAAATAATCCAGAAATTTATGATAATTATGGTAAATTAGATTTAACAAATACATATACTGTTATGGACGAGGAAACAAATGAACCAAAAACAGTTACTGATAACTATTTAGAAGGAACTAAACTTGGTAATTATATTAAAAGTGCTCATTATGCTGATATGGCTTTAGGAGAATTTTTTAAATATGTAGAAGAGTCTCCTTATTATGAAGACACAGTATTTGTTCTTTACGGCGATCATGATGCTAAATTAAATAAAAGTGAATATCAATATTATTATAATTATGATAAAGAAACAGGAAAGGTATATGAAGAAGACGATGAAGGGTATGTTGATTTTGATGATTATCAACAAGAAATAAATCGTCGTACTCCTCTTATTATCTGGACTAAAAATAAAGATATAAAAAAGAAAATTAATGTTACTAATAATAATGTTATAGGTATGTATGATATATTACCTACATTAGGTAATATGATGAATTTTGATAGCGATTTTGCTTTAGGACATGATATTTATGATATTAAAGACAATAATATTGTTATTTTCCCTAACGCTAATTTTGTAACAAATAAAATATATTATAATAACTCTAACTCGTCTTATTTAGCTTTAGGGAATAATATTGTCTTAGAAAGTGATTACATTGAAAATTGTAAGAAGTATACAGAAGAAAGATTAGATGTATCAAATAATATTATAGTATACGATTTAATTAAAAGAGATGAAGAAAAAATAAGTGTAAATACAAATGTTAATGAGGATATAAAAGAATGAAAAAAAGATATGTAATAGGGTTAAGTGTTATAGTGGGCTTAATAGTTTTAATTTTAGCTTTTACTGTGTATATGCATTTTCACCCCATGGAAAACAAGGAACAAATTAAAGTAAATGTTTTAGATTCGATTAGTGAGTATGGATATTCTCTTGATGATAGAGACTCAGATCTTTTTAAAGAAGAATATAATAAGTTAAAAGAAATTCTTGATAGTGATGAAATCAATGAAGAGGACTATAGTGAAGAAGTAGCAAGACTGTTTATAATTGATTTATACTCCATTAAAACAAAAGTTAATAAATATGATGTTGGAGGAAAAGAGTTTTATTTTACTGATAAAGTTACAATGTATGAAAATAAAGTTAAAGATATTCTATATGATTTAGTTGAAGATGATTCTTATGGAAATCGTACACAGCAACTACCTATAGTAAGTAGTATTGAAACAAAAAATATTACTGTTGATAATTATAAACTAGGTGAAGAAGAAGTCGACGCATATGTTATAGAATTAGAATGGGAATATGAGCGTGATTTAGGTTATGATAATAAAGGTTTTGTTACAGTAGTAAAAGATGGAATAAAATGGTCAGTTGTGGCATTTACAACTGATATGAATAGTGAGGAAGACTAAGTCTTTCTTTTTTAATGCTTTACTTTAAGATAAGGTTTTCTTTCGTTTGTAAGACCTACTAAATAGTCAATACTAACATTAAAGTATTCTGCTAGTATAGCTAAGCGATCTATAGGGATTATTCTTACCCCTCGCTCATATTTAGAATATTGCTCTTGTGTTGTTTTTAACAATTTGGCAATATCTTCTTGTTTTAATTTTTTATTTTTTCTTAACATTTTTATATTTTCTGTACTATATACATTATTAGTTGTTTTATATTTTTTTCTTTCGTTAGTTAAATTTAAAAGATAATCAGTACTTACTTTGTAAAAAATAGCTAGAGTTACTAATTTATTTGCGGGTATTAACCTAACTCCACATTCATACATTGAATATTGAGTTCTTGACACTTTTATTAGTTTTGAAATATATTCCTGATTATAATCTTTATCTTCTCTAATGTCCCTTAATCTTTCGATACTAATCATATTTATCACCAACTATATTTTTACATGTCCTCAAATGGATATATTTATGTTGTTAATTATTGGATATATATTGACATTGTTAACTTTTGGATATAAAATAATAAAAAAGAAAGAGGTAAGAGAAGTGAAAGTAGAAGTAAAAGACAAAAAGAATAAGAAAATAGTTGTAGGACTAGTAATAATGATTACATTATCTATTA
>CAOJBM010000079.1 GCA_948329525.1 uncultured Mycoplasmatota bacterium | reverse complement strand
CCCTATGTCTTGCACTCGTAACTGTTTTTTGATAGGTAACACTTACAAAGTAACTGAAAATTAAGGGTAACACTTCCAAATAACTGTTTTTTATACAGTTTCTTTTAATTCTGGAAACTTTAGATGAACATATACTTTTTTGTCCTTATCTATTTCTATTCTATCAACTAATCTTTCTACCATATTTTTAGTAGGGTTTTTCAAAGACATATAATCAAGAATAGATTTTTTACATTTATGAAAACTTGAATTTGTGTCGTTTTGTTTTTCATTTGCTTGTTTCTTTTTTTCTAAGTTTTCTAATTCAATATTTAACTTTGATATTTCATCTTGGGTTTTATCATATATTCTTTTATACATTTCATTATCTACTAAACCTTTTACTTTATCAAGATAAAGATTATCAATAGTATTTTTGTGAGAATTTAATAAAGTTTTAATTCTTTCTATTTTTGTATTTATTTCTTTTATATTTTTCATAACAATATCTTCCGAATTATCTTCAATTTCATTAAAATTATAATGTTTACAAAATTTTTCACATACCTCTTGTAAATATTCTACAATATCTTCTTCTAACCAGTCATAATTAATTCTATGAGATGAACAGATACCAAATTTTCCTTTTCTAGTATATAAATTGCATTGTGTATAATGTCTTACTCCAGATTTTAGCACATCTTCACTTATTCTAATAGTACGACCACATTCATGACAATAAAGCATACCACCTAATAAATAATCAAGTTGATGATCAGTTGCTCTAGTAGTCATTTTTGATTTTAAAATTTCTTGTACTTTTTCAAATACTTCCTTAGAAATTATTCCCTCATGGGTATTTTCTACTATTATTAATTCATCAGCAGTAGTTTTTCGTAATTTTTTAGAATTATAACTAATTTTATTATGAGTATTCTGTACCATATTTCCTATATACATTTGATTTGTTAGTATTCCAAAAACAGTTTGTCTTTTCCAAATACCATAACCATCATTTTCTGTTACATCTTTTGCTCTAGGTTCTTTCTTATGAACTATTGGAATAGGTATTTTCTTTAGTGTCAATGATTCTGCTATCTTATTTGGGCTATAACCCTCAAGTGCTAAATCATAGATTAATTCTATTACATATCTTACATCTTCATCTACAATTAATTTATGCCTATCTGATGGATCTTTTTTATATCCATATAATGGAAAAGATCCAATATAATCACCACGATTTTGTTTTGCCCTTAAAGATGTCTTAACCTTTTTAGAAACATCTCTTAAATATAAGTCATTTACACTTAATCTAATACCAAGCATGGAATCACCAATATTGGAATCATAGGAATCATTAATAGCAATATATCTGACACCTTTTTCTAAAAAGTATTCTTCAATGTACTTACCAGTTTTATACATTTCACGACCAAGTCTTGATAAATCTTTAGTAATTACACAATTAATATTTCCACTTTCAATATCTTTAATCATTTCTTGAAATCCTGGTCTATCAAAATTACCACCAGAATAACCATCATCTACATAATGTTTATAAATTTTTAAATTATTGAATTTAGCAAATGAATCAATTATAATTTTTTGACTTTGAATAGAAGAACTTTCATCAGTTTTACTGTCAGCATCTGATAATCTGTCATAAGCACCACAAATATATTCCATTATACTAAAACCTCCATGATAGAAGATTTTTCAATATTGTTATGAGTATTATTTTGATTATGATAATCAATTTTTAAGTATTGCATTAATAACTTACCTCCAATTCCAAATTATGCAATACCAATACCTCACGATGCCATGTTACCATCCTTACGACAAAAAAGCAAATCATTTTGCTTTTAAATTTCTCAAATAGCATAAATATCCCTCCTTTAGTATTTCTTCTAGTTTTGTACCATTATCTTTATGAATAAATTTAATATCTAAATTTCTTTTTTTACCACTTTTACTTATTCGTTTCATAGAGTGTTCACCTCTATAAAACCTATTCTAAAAAATAGGAAATAATGAATATCTTTATTAGACATTTTTATTTCCTTTCTCTAAAGTCATGTCTTTTTCTAAAGGGTTTTTTAAATGTATTTCAATGGTAGACTTAGTATTATTACCATTATCTATTTCTAAATGAAATACTTCCTTATTTATTTTACCTTTAATAAAGGTTAATTCCTTAGTATTAAGTGGCTTAGATAATTCAAAACTAGCATAAGTTCTATTATTATTTTCTTTAAATTCAAATAAAGAAATTTTATCTTTAAGTTGATCTTGTACGATTTCAACTATATTTTTTAGTTTTTCTTTTTCTGCTTCTATAAATTTATCTAATTCTGATAATTCTTCTTTATAGATAGATTTATCATTTCTGTTTCTAAATAATCTATCATATTTAGTCTTAATATCTTCAACAGTAAAATATGTACTACTTAAATCTACTAATGGTATCATTTTTCTTTCCAGTTCACCACTAGAATAACAAGATAATCTTTTATAGATAACAGTATCCCTAAAAATTGGGTAGCCAATCGTAGGAAAAATTATAGTTTTATGATGAAGATTTTTTACTTCATCTGGTGTTAAGAGATCACGGGCAATTAAGGAAGTAGATTTATTTCCATTATAATTAGTTAAACTAACAGACTGGCTTATAGAGTTACTTTCAATAGATTTTTTTCCTAGCATTTTTGAAACTGCTTCAGCAGTAGACATGGTATTCGTTTTAAGGTATTGCAGACCAGCATTATCAAGAATAATCTGGGCTACTTCTTTACCATAAACATTATCAAGTTGGCTTAAACTTTGAATAAACAAATGATACCTTAACCCACGAGAACGAGCAACACTTATTATAGATTCGATGCTTGGCTCTACTAGTGGTGGGCAATTTGAAAATTCATCACATATCCAGTCAATTTCAATAGGACATTTTTTATTTTCATTAGCATTAGCAAGTTTTACTAATTCCTTATATAAAAGACCTAATATGATCGTAACTAGAGAATAATAAACTTTATCTTCATCTGGAACTATAACAAATAAAGCAGACTTTTCCTTACCTAAAATATCAAAATCAAAATCTGACTTACTAGTAACATTAGCAACATTGACATCATCAAATATAGCCATTTTTTCAGAAAAGACACTAGTAATAGATTTATAAGTATTTTCACTAGATGATAGAATAGGGATTAAACTATCTTTTGATTTAGTACCATAAAGTTTTTGTTCAATATATAATTTAAACTTTTTAGAATTTTTTTCTTCCATAGTAGAATTTTGAAACTTACGAATGGAAGTCATAGTTATTTGCTCACGGCTAATTTTACCATCCTTATATTCTTCTAAGAAAAAACCAATTAAACCCTCCAGTAAGTTTTTAGCACTATTGTTCCAGAATGGATCTTTACCTTGTGATTTATCATAGGTAATCATGGATGCTAGAGAAGTAATTAGTCTATTAGTTTCAGCATAACTAGAAATAGATTTATTTTGATAATCTAGTCTTTCATTTTCATTAGTAGCAGTATTAACTAGATTTTCATATTTTATATATTTTTCATATTCACAGATGACTGGCTCTAAAATATTTATATGATTTGATAATTCTGGATGCCTAAAATCTATTGTTAAAACTTTATATCCTTTATCATATAGCATTTTAGAAGTTGTATGGTAAATTTCACCCTTAGGATCTGTAACAAATACACTTCGTGGCTTTTTGGCATTAGCAATAAAACTCACCATATTTATAACACAAGTAACAGACTTACCAGATCCACTAGATCCCAAATAAACATAATGGGGTGTTTCTTTATCAAACCATACATGATTTATATTTTTGTCATAATAAACTGGAAAACCAACATCATGAATATTAGAGATTTTTTCTTTTACAAAATGTTTATTTATTTCTGATTCACTAGAAAATCTTGCAGATCCATACTCATTATTATTTTTAATTTTGTGTTTTGAAATTACTGGCTCTATATAAATAAAGCAAATAATGAAAACAATTAAAACTAACAATAAAATAATAAGGGGCAAACTCATTGTAAGCCCCTTACTAGATTATTGCTATAAAGCATAATCCTCCTTATTTAATACATAAATTCTTTTATGATAAATAAGTAAATATTTGATAACTTTTTCATTTTCAATAACAACATATCTATGCCCCCAAAAATTTTTATGAAACCATAGAAATTTTGAAAGTAATTCTTTAAACTTCATAAGAATCACCCAACTTTTTATCTAAGTCATAGATAATATTATCAATAATGGTGTTTATGTCATTATTCGTTATGTTATTAAAGTTACCATAATTATCCCTAATTAAATAATCACATTTAATACTTTCTACACTTTGTAACATATATTTAATTCTTTCCCAACCAGATTTATCAATATCATGTCTTATAATATCTCTAATACCATTATCATCATAAATATCATCTGTATATTCGTACAAATCATTTTGATAAACAAAGTCCATAAAATCATTAACTCTAGTATATAGAAATTTACCATCATTAGTAGTTTTAAATTCTAATAATTCTTCTTTATTCAATGTCATAGTCTTGTTGGTTTTCCTTTTCTATGATTTCTTTCTTAGCAAGTTCAAGCCCATGTTTTAAATTAGGGTTATTCATAACTTGTTCATAAGAAAGTTCCAAAGCATCTAAGGTATCTTCTATATCATAAGTAATACAATATTCGTGATTTTCAAGTTCACTAACAAACATATCCTTGATATAACCATCACCAGTTTTATCTGATTCTATTAATTCTTTATTTTCTTTTCTAATTTCATCCCACATTTTATTATATTCTTCTAAATCAGTTTTTCTTATAAAACCTCCACCACCAATAGAGAGTATTTTATCTGTATCATTTTCTTCCAAACCCCATTTTTCCATCATATCTTTAAATTGCTCATTACTAAAAGCAAAACCTAGTGGAAAATCATTTACTCTTTTCTGATGTCTATTTTTTACTTCATCATATTTATTTACAGACTTTTCTTTTTGATTCTCAATATATTTATCTAATTCAGTAACTTTAAAATATTCATCTTCACCATATCCATCTTCCATTTCAGAAAGAATTTTAAATAAAGATAAATCTTGTATATCTTCTATGGGGTAAATTCTATTTTCTATATTGGCATCAAGTTTTATTTGATTATCAGAATTATCTATAAAACACTCAAAACTTCGTTGTCCATCTCTTTCACCACAAACATAAAGTAATTTATCATCTTTTTCAAAATTATATCTACTTATATCTTTTTTTACTTCAACTATTAAACATGGATCACAAAAAATATATTGATCACGATCACTGTTTATAATTTGTTTTATAAGTTCATTTTGATAATTCTTTTTTACTTTTATAACACTTTCTTGATATCCCATTTAATCACCATCCTTTTTTGTTTCTAATATTCTTTTATTAGCAATATCAAAGTATTTTTTATTTATTTCAAATCCTATATATTTTCTATTTTCTAAAACACAAGCAACTGCAGTTGTACCACTACCTAAAAAGCAGTCTAAAACTAGATCATTTTCTTTAGAACTATTCCTAATTAATCTTCTTATTAGTTCTAAAGGTTTTATGGTAGGGTGTTGATATTTCTTCTTATCTTCTACATTTGCTTTAGATATGTATATACTTTTAGCATCTTCATAACTTTTTGGCTTACAATAGCCATCTTTTCTAAAGTACAAACAATATTCTTTGTCGTTCATATATTTATTACTAAAAAGGGGTATAGGATTCGTTTTACCCCAGATAACAACTTCTAACTTACATTGAAGTTGTAGATTAAAATATTTTATATACATTGGAATCTGTCTAGCATTACACCAAATATAAATATTAATTCCTTTCATAACTCTAACAATTTCATCTAAAACCTTAATATCAAAACTACTAACTAAATTATTATCAATTAGTTCTTTTTCTAACTTCATAATGTCATGAGAGAGTTTATCATTTCCTTTTTTACCACCTGCAGTACAAATATCATAAGGTGGATCAATTAAAACTAGATCAATAGAGTTATCTGGTATTTTTTTAAGCCCAACTAGACAGTCTTCGTTATATATTTTGTTCACTTCCATTAACTAGGTTTCCTTTCAAATAAAAAAGTGGGAAGTATATCCCATCTTTGCCTAGTTAAATATTCATAATCTATTTTTAAAATTTTACTTAATCTATATAAAAAAACACTATTAACATTTTTTATCTTATCATTTTCTAATTTACTTAAAGTAGAAATAGAAATGCTAGATAATTCTGATAGTGTTCTTAAAGACATTTTTCTTTTTATTCTTTCTTGTTTCAATAAATTTCCAATTTTATTTATAAACATTCCTCCTTTACTTAATTTATTGTATAAAAAAACAGATCATTAAATTTTGATCTGCTCAAATAATTTATTTGTTTGGTAATAATTCTTTATCCCAATCTACATAACCATCATCTGTATAATTCTTACAACTAATCATTATATCCCAATCCCATGTTCCAACTTCAATACATTTTGTTTTAATATATGCCTTGCAATATGATTTTTTATCTATATCTAAAAATTTTTCTTTATCCATGCCTCCATTATATACAAGATCACGATGAGTTATTAAAGGTGTACCATTTTCTGGATAACATTTGGGGGCTATAACATACATATATCTTTTTAATTCAGTATCTATATCGTTTTTTATTTCTTCATATCTTTTCTTATTTTGTTCTTTTATTTTATTATTTTTAATATTAACAAATAATATACTTCCAATTATAATAAGGGATACCAACAAAACTGATATAATTATTTTTTTCTTCATATTTTACTCACTTTCAAAGGTAACTTTAATTATTTTCTAAATTCCAATTTAATCCATTATCATTACTTATAAATACAAGTTCTTTGTCTTCATATCCATCTTTATTTGAATTAACTTGATATACTGAACATTTTATCTTTAAAATATTATTATCATAGTAAGGAACTTCTTCTATACTTATATATTCAGCATTATTATTTGTATAATTAAACTTAGCAGATATAAAAGTTTTACCACTATCATTAGTAGTATATAATCCAACTTTACTATTATCCAAGTAAATCTTACCAGTAGAAATAGCAAATCCTAAGTTTTCATTTAAGAAAACAAATTTTGCTTCATTGCTAACTTGAATTACATCATCAGATACAACATAAAAATTCTTACCATTGTCTTTACTTCTCAAAACATGAACTAACATATTTTGACCTAAAACATTATCAACTTTACCAAATC
>CAOJBM010000078.1 GCA_948329525.1 uncultured Mycoplasmatota bacterium | reverse complement strand
ATCTAAAAGTATAGCTTAATAATTTAATACAAGTCAAGAATAATTCTATCAAATACGTATAATTATACATTAGTTATTAAAACATGAAAAAAGATAGTTTAAACTATCTTAAAATCAAATTACTTATTTCTAGCAACTGTATAAACATCAATGCCCACTTTAGCACTAAAAATTCCATTTAGTAAACTAGCTTGATCAACATTACTTTCTTCTAACCAAATTCTTAATTCATAAGATTTTGAAGCATCGGTATTTGTTAGTAATGGTTCAGCTGTTAACATAAATATTTCATTTGACTCTGCAGAAACAAAATTGCCACTATAAATTGATGTTCCATTTTGTAATAAATCCCATTTAAAATCCGAAGATTTTAAATTATCAGATATGGTAAGATCTGTTAAATAAATATTATATTTTATATCATATCTACTTCCTGCTTTTCTTGCAACATTAAAAACTGTTTTATCTGCTTCAACAGCAACATTTTCTGGTTTTACTAAACTTATATTTTCGTTATTAATATATTCGCTTGTCCCAAAATCAAAGTCTAAATAATCTGTTGCCACATGAGAAGTTGCTTTTTCAGGATTATTTATTTGAGGTACCGTTGTAAAAAAGGAATACGATACTGAAAACGATAAAACAAACAAGGATAATGCAAAAATACAAAGTCTCATTGGAAATTTAAACTTTTTCTCCTTCATAATTATCACCTACGTTAACTTAATTATACTAAATTTATTTTACATTAACAACATTTTTATTGCAAAGTTTCCACACTTTTGGCATTTAAAGCTAAAGAAGAAAACTTTTTATCCTTAAATAAGGGATAAGCAGCAGCTCCAATCATGGCTGCATTATCAGTGCAATACTTAAAATTTGGTACTGTTAAATGAACATTTTTATTTTGAGCAAGTTGTTCTAATTTTTTTCTTAATTCACAACTTGCACTTACCCCTCCAGCTACGATTAAATTCTTTATTTTATATTTGTCAATAGCTAAACTAGTTTTTCTAATTAACTCATCAAAAGCTACGTTTTGAAAACTGCAAGCTAAATCTGCTTTTCTAATTTCATTACCTCTTTGATTCTCATTATGGACTAAGTTAATAATACTACTTTTTAAACCACTATAACTAAAATCTAGCGAATCATTATTCATTGGAATCGGTAAAGAATATGTATCTTTGCCTTCTAAAGCAAGTTTTTCTACTTTAGGACCTCCTGGATACCCCAAATCTAGCACTCTTGCTACTTTATCAAAGCACTCACCAACAGCATCATCTAAAGTACTTCCCAAAATTTTAAATTTATAATCATCTTCCATATAAATTAAATATGTATGACCTCCACTAACAACTAAAGCAAGTAGTGGAAACTCCATTTTACTTTCTAGATTATTAGCATAGATATGCCCAATAATATGATTAACTGCTATTAATGGTTTATTATAAATAAAAGAAAGAGTCTTAGCAGCTTCTAGTCCAACTAGTAAACTACCCATTAAACCAGGAGCATAAGTCACAGCAATCGCATCCATTTCTTCGACTTTCATCTTAGCTTTTTTTAGAGTTTCTTCCAACACCATTGTTATATTTTCAATATGCATACGAGATGCTATTTCAGGAACAACGCCTCCATATAAAGCATGCGTATCCATTTGGGTAAGAATTGTACAAGCAACAACTTCACAACCATTTTTAACAATTGCCATACTTGTTTCATCACAAGATGACTCAACAGCTAAAATATAAACATCTTTCATCTTTTAACCTCCTTAATCATTAAATATCCATCTATTCCTTCATAATAATTTTTTCTAATGTTTACTATATTAAATTTAAACTTTTTATATAAGTTTATCGCCCTAGTATTACTAACTTTTACTTCTAAACTATATTTAATTACATCATCGTAGTTTTTAAATAATTCTTCTAATAACTTTGTCCCAATTTTCTTACATTGAAATTCTTCTTGAACAACAATATTAATAATATCAATTTCATCATAACTTTTCTCAATATGAAGAAAACCAACTAATTTATTCTCGATATAATAACCTAATATATGACTATAATCTTGTTCTAAAATTATTTCTATATTATATAATTCTTTAAAGTTGTTTTTAAGTAAAGACCCAAGCTCATAAAAGGCTTCACTATCTTTCAAAGTTACTTCTTTTATCATTTGTTAACCTCAAACATCTTTGATATATAAAGGGTTAGCACTATGAGGATTAACACTATCTATATTACTAGCATACAAGATAACTTTCTCATAATCAATAGCGACATTATTTAAATATTTATTTTTATTTAGTAGTTCTTTATATTCACTTGTTTTTACATACCGATAAGGTTCTATTACTTCATTATCATGATTAAATACTCCTATAAAAGCACCATGTTTATCTTCTAAACTTATATATTTAGTACTTTTATCAACATTTAAAGCTTTAATTAATAAGCTATCGATAAGTTTTATAGGGATATCAAGAGAATATGCTATTGTTTTAGCTATTGTCATACCTATTCTAATTCCAGTAAATGAACCTGGTCCATTAACTACTAATAAAAGAGCTAAATCTTTTAATTCAATCTTATTTTCATTTAGTAATTCTTTAATTAAAGGCAAACAATAAACACTATGACTCATTTTTGATTCTTGGGTTACTTTTTTTAATATTTTATTATTTTTATAAAGAGCTAAAACTATATCACTAGAATGAGTATCAATAAATAACGAGTACATATAATCACTTCTTTCAATGGTTATTATACACCAAAAAGACAAAGAAAAAAACTCTATTAGAGTAAACTATTTTTTCTTTTGATCGACAAATAAGTCTTTGATATCCACATCTAAAGCATCGGCAATTTTACCTAGTAAACCTACACTATATTGTATTTTAGGATTTCTTGTTTCAATTCGACACATATATTGTGTTGTCACATCAATAATTTCAGCTAATTCCGCAATTAAGTTATACAGCAGGAGGTATAGGAACAAGTACAACATGTGTATATAAATCAAGTACAGATTATAGAAGTACAGTAGATGGAGTAACAAACTCAAAATGTAATATAACAGCTTTAGAAATGGATACAACATATTATTATAAAGTATGTGCAAAAAATAGCACTGGTGAAGTATTAAAGATGGAAGTATTAAAACAAAACCAAATTATGTATTAGGAGACAATATTAAAGTAGGAAATTATATAAAAATGACACCGACAGCGACTTCATACACAATACCAACAAGTGTTACGGGATATACAAGTGCTCAAACAATCAATCCAAGTGAATTAAATCTATGGCGAGTAATCAAGGTCAATACAGACGGAACAGTGGAAATGGTGATTGAGTATGTGTCGAGTGAAGATGTATATTTTTTTGGAGAAAAAGGATATAAAAATTTCGTTGATGGGTTAAATACGATTGCGGCCCAATATACAAATGAAAAGTATGTTCAAAGCACAAGACATATGGGATATAGTAATCAATTAGGATATTGTGAAGGTATGTCTAGTACAGTTTGCCCAACGGATGATGGTTATTTATATGATTACAATTTTGTTATTGATACCTTAGACACTGCGGCTGTAAACGGGTTAGGGTCATATCGGGATTATTGGGTACCAAGTCGTCTTCATACTGCGTCTTCGTCATATGGAGCGGATATGTTTATTAGCAGCAGGGGATCGGACGCGGGATTTTATGTTAACTTCGTGTACTTTGGAAACCCTTCATACAACCAAATGAGTGAAGGAAAGGGATTCGCCCAATCGTCATTCTCAAGTCTTCTTGCGAAGTGTCATCTGGCGAAGGAACTAAGAGCTCTACATACCAATTATTTGGGAATTAATATTATCTGCTTACCTACGGACAGTTTTAATCTATCCCAGTAAATATAAGGGATTGAAAAAGAAAAATTATGACCACCTGATGATAAAAGTTTCGTTAAAGCAGTATATAATTTAGCACATAATAAAAATTTAGAAGAAAACATGCAAATTTTTCTATATGAAAATATTGCATGTTTTTATCTAAATTTTAATTACTAGATTTATCCTTATGAAAGCAATGTTCCTTCTAAAAATGAACAGCGAAGATAATCAGGATTACTATAATAAACGTTAGAGTTAAAATTAGATATTTCTTCACTTATAAAGGAATTATATACATTACGAATGCCTTTTATCAAATTATCTTCTGTTGTAGCTAAAATTAATCGTTGATACACTTTACCAATAGATAAATAAGTAGGAACATTATATTTACAAGTAGTTATATTGTCAAAATTTCCTTCTTGAATGCTATATTTTTGAATCCATTCATCACATACTTGTTCAAATGATAAACAATGGTTAACACTTGCTACTTTAAGTTCATGTTCTAAATCTTCATTAGTTAAATATTTTACTATATCTTTTGTTTTATTATGGGTTTTTCTTGCAGTAAATTCAATCATAGAACACACATAAAATAAATCATCTTTATAATTTTTATTCATTTAAATTATCAACCCTTTCAAAAATAATACATTCTAAAGCTTTTTTAGTATGAAAACTAATTTGATGAGTTGGAGATTTAAATTTTGCATACTCCCAAAAAACTTCACGAGATATATCTCCATTTAAACAATCATTAACAAAATTCCATATGGTATCATCTGCCATTGGTCCTTCAACGATATCATAATTATGACTTTCTCCATTTCTACATTTTGCTATAAAATCAAGCCATTCATCATCCATTTTTTCAAATTTTTTTATCTTAAGATTGGAATTTTCTTTATATGAATAAACATTAATTAGTCCATTTTTATGTTTTCTTTCTGCCCAACGCCTTGCTTGTTCTATATTTTTAGTACAATAAAAACCCCAAGAAAAATCTTTGGTGTATTTAGTTTTTATTATTTCTGGAAATTCTACTTTTTCCCCACTACCATGATATATTTCCATATTTTTCATAACTTAACCTTTCTTCATAAACCATTTTATAAAACAGAATTACAAATATCTTCGTAAGCTTGTCCGTGAGGTTCAATAATAAAAATTCTTGTATTTTCATCATATACTTTAATTTTTATATCCAATCTTTCTTCTGGAAGACACCCGCAAATCAAATCAGGCCATTCAATAATTGAAACAGCATCTTGATTGAAATAATCATCAAATCCAACTGTCTCACAAGAATCTTTCAATCTATAAACATCCATATGAAATAAAGTCATTTCGCCATCATGATATTCTTTAACAAGATTAAAAGTTGGACTTGTAATAGTCTCCTGAATACCTAAAGCCTGAGCAAAGCCTTTAACAAAAACAGTTTTTCCACTACCTAATTCCCCATCTAGGCATATAACCATACCAGGAAACTTTTCACTTTCAAAGTTTTGTGCTAACTCCATAGTATCTTCTTCACTTCTAGATGTATATTTATATTTCATACGTACTCACCTCTACTATTATTAGTATATTTTAAGTATGACAAAATAGCAATAGATTAAACATTATATTTACAGAAATTTTATTATAAAAATCACATACTTGATAATCAAGATTATAATGTAATCTTTTTTTTAATTTTATCAAGTATAACTAACTATTGCAACACTAGGCTTAACATAGGGTTTCTGACTAATGTTTTAGAACGCAAGTATTATCTGCATAACTCATAAGAAATTATATATATACTCTAATTAATTCATACTCGTACTATAAATATAGCTCGACATAGTATTCTCATATAAGATTAAGATTTTTATTTTGAAATAGCTAATCATCTTTTACTTTTTAAAACTTCTTCTTTTTTATTCATAACTTGGTTTCTTAGTAATTTTTATATACCCAAGTCATAGTTCCATCTGACTTCATATAGCCTTTAGATACTTGTATCTCTTTAGCATTGTCATTTTCGTCATATATTGTTGCATAACCATTAACTTCAAGATAAGCTCCATAAAAGGCAAAACCATTTTCTTTACAATTTATAAATATTAGACCTCCGTCTGTTCTTACTGACTTTGCCTCAGGTAAATTAATTCTATACATTTCATCAACAAGAATCTGCATATCATTTACAGTTTTTGCCCATACACTGTAATCGCTCATACCAATACCATCAGGATCCCAAGTTTTATACCAAACTGCTCCACTTGGAAGTGAGCTTCTAGGTGTACATACTTCAGTAGGTTGGATATTATTTCCATCTTTTACTACTCTGACTACTTGATGTATTATTGTTATTATTGTTACTACTCTTACTATTTGTTGTAGTATTGCTGCTATTTGCAGACTTTTCTTGTAGTTTCTTATTAACAATTAACTTAGTAGATTCTATATTACTTATATTACCTAATTCATCTTTAGCTATAACATAAATAGTATGTTCCCCAACTGATGAGTCAATAGATTCAATCTCATTATTTTCCTCATCTACAAAAGCATAAGAACATTTCTTTTGTGAATTATCTGTGCATGAGGCGATAAATGAATCAATTGTTATTTCATCGCCTTCTGTAATAGTAACTTCCCTTAATTCTAATATAGGTGATAAAGTATCTTGAACAGTTATCTTTGTTTGATACTCTTTATCCCCATTTTTTAGTATTACATTAAATGTACCCAATGTATCTAAAGTATCACTATCTAATTCTTCAATAATAACCTCATAATCTGATAAGTCGCTAGAAAAACTTGTTAGCAACTGGAAGATTATCCCCAAGCTCTAAAGTTAACTCTTTAACTTCGACTTGTTGTTCAACAGGTTGATCTTCTGCTTTCTTATTAATAAATAAAAGCAAATATGTAAGAATGCCTACTATTAACACTAAAATAATTACTAAAATAATAATTACTTTTCCTTTTTTTATTTCTTTATTCATATAAAATCAAAATCCTAAATATAATATTATATTTTCATTATATCATAAGCATATTTATTTATAATAAAATAATTTAACAAATTTCACATAAAAAAATTGCAACAAAAGCTACAATCTAATTTAATGCAAAAAAAAATTGGCAACTACCTATTTTCGCTTACACTATCGTCGGCGTATAAGTGCTTAACTTCTCTGTTCGGGATGGGAAGAGGTGTATCCACTTAGCTATCGTCACCAATAAAGGATTTTGTCCTTTAAAAACAAGATAATGCACATCAAATTAATTTGGGATTAAATCCTCGTTCTATTAGTACTAGTCAGCTCAACGTATCACTACGCTTCCACCTCTAGCCTATCAACGTTGTAGTCTACAACGGAACTTACTTTATAAAAAATGGGAAAATTCATCTTGGAGGAGGCTTCCCGCTTAGATGCTTTCAGCGGTTATCCCGTCCATACATAGCTACTCTGCGCTGCAACTGGCGTTACAACAGATACACCAGAGGTATGTCCATTCCGGTCCTCTCGTACTAGGAACAGCT
>CAOJBM010000077.1 GCA_948329525.1 uncultured Mycoplasmatota bacterium | reverse complement strand
CCATTTTACAATGGTTTGTTAAGTTTTTGTGTTTTAAAAGTGATAAACTCCCGTGCTTAACTTTAAATTATTACTATTTTAATAATTAGCATTTTTTGATAAACTATATTTAGAAAGAAGATGAAATAAAATGAGAGAGTTAAAAATTAATGGAATTTATAAACATTTTAAAGGAGATTTATATATTGTAGAAGATATAATTTATAATAGTGAAACTTGTGAAAAGATGGTTGCATATAGAGCTTTATATGGTGATAACAAGTTGTGGTGTCGACCTTATGATATGTTTTTAGATGAAGTAAACAAAAATGGACAAAAATATCGTTTTGAACTACAAGATATTAAAAGTGTTCAAGAAGATTAATTTATTTTTTTCTTTCAAGACATTCAAGAAGTGGAGGTAACATCTGCTTTTTTCTTGATACAACATTAGGCATAAAATAACCTTCAGAGATACTTTCAATATTGTAACTTTCACTAACTAAACTTTCAGCTTCTGTATTATAAAATAAATATGATGCATTTCCTAAAATATCTGTAACAAATAATAAAGCAACTTTATAATTATATATATCATGCATTTCATCTAAGACACTTACAAACTCTTCTTTTTCACTTAGAACACTTTCATAGTCCACAGTAAAGAATTGACTTATAACTAAATTATCGCCATTACTTGTTTTATAATTTTTAAAGTCTTGATTAAAGATTTCTTTTTTATTCATATCACTAATAGAAAAACCGGCTTTAAACATTTCCATACCATATAGATTGGCATCTAAAGAAGCAATTTTACATAACTCTAGGCAAGTATCTTTATCCAAAGCAGTTGTCGTAGGAGATTTAAAAAGTAAAGTATCAGATATAATAGCACTAGCCATTAAACCAGCAATATTCTTTGGTATTTTTATATGATTTTCTTTAAATAATTGATAAAGAATTGTATTAGTACACCCAACTGGCATTGTTCGAAAACTAATTGGACTATTAGTTCCAATAATTCCTAAATTATGATGGTCAATAATTTCTAAAATCTCCGCTTCATCTATGCCATCTACAGTCTGGTCTTTTTGATTATGGTCAACAAGGATTACTTTTTTCTTTTGGTAATTGTTAATATCTACTAATCTAATCATTCCAAGACATTCATTTTTTCTATTAACAATTGGATAATTTGTATGCCCAAATTTATTAGTCATTTCAATGAAATCAGTTCGCTCATCATCAAGATAAAATTTAATAGGTTCTTTATTGTTATTGATAATTCTTGCAGGATTGACAAATTTAATTATATTAATCGTATTTAAAAGAGTTAAAGAAGTTTCGATAATGCTAACTTTATTTTTTTTAGCTAAAGCTAAATCTTCTTTGGATAATCTTATGGAGTTCGTAATTATAAGAAGAAAAGGTTTATTATTTAAGATACTCCCTACTTCTTTATTGTTAGTAATTGCTATTTTTTCATCGATTGTTCCTTTTATCTCATCATTAAATTTAAGAATACTTTTCCCATTTAAAAGATTAATAATATTTTCGTATGACGTATCTATTTTGGTTATATAATTAACTCCATAATTAGCAATATCTTTTAAATTGACATAACCACTTAATATTTTGTTTTTAACTAAAGGTAATCCTGTTACACCTAAATCATGCATTTTTTTGAATGCTTCTAAAATAGTAGCATCTTCATCGATTAAAGCTTTTTTATTAAAATTCATATCTTTTATTTGAACTTTTACATCATTCAAAAACTTTGGTTGTTGAAAACCAAATTTCTTTAAAACAAATTCTGTTTCCTTATTAATAGTTCCTAAAATACAGCTTTCAGTTTTCTCTCCTAAACTATTTTTTAAATATGAAAGAACTATACTAGAGCAAACAGCATCAGTATCCGGCTTTTTGTGACCAAAAATATAAGTAACCGCCATTTTTATACCCCTTATCTTGTTTAAGTATAGCATAAAATCTTTTTTTATGGTAGTATATACAATTATTAAAAGGAAAATAAGTTTATGAATAAAATTAATATAAAAGAAATAAATTTAAGTGCTTTACAAAAATTAAATAGTCAAGGTACTTTAAGTATTATTTATACTGATGGAAATTTATGTTATAAATTTTTAAATGGCTATTATCAAAATGAAAAAGAAAATTTATACAGAAAGTTTCTTGAAATGGAAGGAATTAAAATTGATAATGTTTTATTACCTTTAGGTTTGATTATAGAAAACAATCAGTTAGTGGGTTATATAATGGCATATTTTCAAAATTCTATTTCTTTAGCGGATAAGTTTTCAAAAAGATGTTTTAATTGTAATGAATTATTAGTTTATGTAGAAAAAGCTAGTAGAATTTTAAGAGACATTCATAATAACGGGATAATATGTCAAGATTTAAGTTTTAGAAATATATTAGTTGATGATAAAGGAAATGTAGCTTTTTGCGATATGGATAGCTGTGCTTATAAAGAATATCAAACTCCATTTTATTCAGGATTACTATTAGATTTTTTAGTTAAGTATAGAAAAGCAAAAGTTTATACCCATAAAGATAACGATAAATTATCTATCATTTTATCATTTTATCTTACAATATATGGAGATGAGTTGCAAAGAATAACTAAAAAACAATATCACAAATTATCCGATAATATTAACACTTTAGAAAACTTAAGAGAGACTGCTAATTTATTAGTTGATAAAAAGCAAATAATAAGAGATATGCCATATTTAGATGAAGTAATAGATTTATCTGATAATTATGAAATAAACAAAAAGAAGATTTTAAATTTTAAAGATAGAGGATTAAATTTAATAAAAAAGAATTTTTAGACTTCCTATTAATCTCTTCTATTTTTCCCCTTTTATTTTCTAAAGCTAATTTTTCTACTTCTTCTTTTTGTTCCAATTTATACATTAAATCTAAATCGACTAAAACAACAGGATTTTCTTTAAACCAATCTGGCAGTTCTTCTAGGGCATCTATATCAGCATCATGGTAATCATTTAAATAATAAAGATTTTTTCTTTCTACTAAAGGTTCCAACTGAAGCCTAAATAAAGAGATTATTCGAGATAATTCCAAATAAGATTTTTTAGGAATGAAATCTTTATACTTATCCATCGCCTCAAGTTTATAATCAAATGAAGTTTCATATAACCTTTTAAAATCTTTCATTATTTCCTCATGAAAATGAAATAAATCCTCTTCAAACTCATCATTTTGAGCTAAAAACCTAATAAATGGTTTTTATGATAATTAGCAAAGATAAATTCTTTAATCTCCGTAAATAATTCGACATCAAAAACACAATCAAATAAATTAGCTGCTATTATAGAGACATCAATTTCTTTCATTTTAGCTATTACTTTATCATTTTCTTTAATGACAAAATAATCAGTTATATGAGGATATAATACTCTTAAAAAATCTCTATCTTCTTGGGACAAAAAATGCATTACTTCATAACGAATATTTAATCATTGCTATAAGCTAGTAGCTTATAAAGTTCTTTATTATTATGTTTAGCATAACATAATAAGTAATTAATAAATTGGATTTTATCTTTTAAGGAGGTAAGAATATCATCTAAATTTTCAAAAACAAAGTTTATGGCATTTGGATTATTAAATATTTTATCTAAAAGTGAGTAAAATTCTAATAATCTATAATCTTTTTTTATTAAATCAAAACATAATCCTTGATACTCTTCTTTATCAATTAAAAAATTTATAACGCTAATAGGTTTTAATTTAAAAATTTTCAAAATATATTCGTCGGTAAGAGTACTTTTTTATCTCGACTAAATAATTCCGATACAATATTCTTTTCTTCTCCTATTGAAAACATAACTATTCCCTCTTTTGAGGAGTTATTATAACACTATTCACTTTGCATTTCAAATAAGATATTTCTTAGTTCCATAGCCCTTTCAAAATCAAGTTTCTTAGCAGCTTCCTTCATTTCTTCTTCAATTCGAGCCATAATTTCTTCTCTATCTCGTTTACTCATTTTACTTTCTTGTTTGCTAGCTTTTTCTTCTATTTCATTAGAAACAACTTCTCTTATTTCTTTAATAATAGTTTTAGGAGTAATACCATGCTCTTTATTATATTTTTCTTGAATGCTTCTTCTTCTTTCTGTTTCCTCTATTGCTTCTTGCATTGCACTACTTATAATATCAGCATACATAATAACATGACCATTTTCATTTCTTGCACATCTTCCAATAGTTTGAATTAAACTTCTAGAACTTCTCAAGAAACCTTGCTTATCAGCATCCATTATAGCTATCAAACTAACTTCAGGAATATCAATTCCTTCACGTAATAGATTAATTCCCACAACAACATCATATTTACCAAGTCTTAGTTCTTGAATAATTCTTAATCTTTCTAAAGTTTTAACTTCCGTATGTAAATAAGCAACATTTATACCCATCTCTTTTAAGTAATTTGTTAGTTCTTCGGCCATTCGAATTGTTAAAGTTGTAACTAAAACTCTTTCGTTTTTTTCTTTTCGAATATTAATTTGTTCAATTAAATCATCTATTTGTCCCTCTGTTTGTTTAACTTCAATTGTTGGGTCAAGAAGTCCTGTTGGTCTTATAATTTGTTCTACTTTCTCATTATTTACTTTCTCAAGTTCATAGTCACCTGGTGTTGCCGAAATATAAATAGCTTGATTAATCTTACTTTCAAATTCATCATATTTTAAAGGTCGATTATCTAGGGCACTAGGAAGACGAAATCCATAATCAACTAGTGTTTGTTTTCTTGCTCTATCGCCATTATACATACCTCTTACTTGGGGAAGTGTTACGTGAGATTCATCAACTACTAGTAAGAAATCTTCAGGAAAGAAATCAATTAAACAACTAGGTGTTTCTCCTTCCTCCCTTAAAGCTAAATGTCTTGAATAGTTTTCAACACCACTACAAAATCCTGTTTCTTTAAGCATTTCTAAATCATATTTAGTTCTTTCTCTTATTCTCTCTTCTTCAAGTAACTTATTATTATCTAAGAAGTATTTTCTTCGTTCTTCTAATTCATTTTCAATTCTTTTTATAGCTTCAACCATTTTTTCATCACTTGTAACAAAATGAGAAGCAGGGAAAATACTAATTGTCTTTTTGCTTTGGACTAAAGCACCTGTTAGAGGATCAAAAGTACTAATTCTTTCTACTTCATCGCCAAATAATTCTATTTTTATACCATGACTTTTCTCATTTATAGGAATAATATCGATAATATCTCCTCTTACTCTAAATGTTCCACGATGAAAATCTATATCAGTTCGCTCATAAGTCATATCAACTAATTTATTAATAATTTCATTTCTTTTTGCAGTTTCACCAACTGTTAAAGTAAGCATTTTATTAATATATTCTTCTTTTTCACCAATACCATAAATGCAAGATACAGAAGCTACAACTATTACATCTCGATTATTAATTAAAGCACTTGTTGCTCCATGACGTAATTCATCAATTTCATCATTGATGCTACTATCTTTTTCAATATAAGTATCACTTGATGGTACATAAGCTTCAGGTTGATAATAATCATAATATGATACAAAATACTCAACGTGATTTTCAGGGAATATCTCTTTGAATTCTGCATATAGCTGTCCTGCAAGTGTTTTATTATGAGCTAGTACTAAAGTTGGCTTATTAACACTTGCTATAACATTAGCAATAGTAAAAGTTTTACCTGTTCCTGTGGCGCCAAGTAATACTTGCTCTTTCTTTCCTTCTTTAATACCACTTACTAATTTTTCTATCGCTTGTGGCTGGTCACCACTTGGTTGATATTTCGAAACTAATTTAAACATAAAATACCTCCACTATTATTATGATTATATCAAGTTAAATTATTAATTTAAGTATAATATTTTAAAATAAGCAAACTTATTAAATAATTTTGCCATTTTATAAATTATAATAACAATGTAAATTACGCGTTATTAATTATTTAGTCTTTTTCAGTTCTAGATTTTCTGAAGTATGAATAACAGGTATTCCCCATTTACTCATAGACGAATTAGTAGAATATTCACGCATAAGGAGACTTCCATCACTAATAAATTCGTCTATACTATCTATATGAAATAAAGAGTAATCACTTTGGCTATTTACTGCTAATATAGCCCAATTATCATTAGGAAGTGAAACCATTTTAACAAATACATAATATCGCCAATCTGGCTCATTTTCAAATATCTTTTGAATATTACTTTTTATTTCAGTAACTAAACGACGATTTCTTATATTTTTTATATATGCAAGATATGCTACTTCCGCCATAGTCATACATTCACTATTATTTTCTAGGTCAAAATTATTTATTACTAATAAAGTATCTTTTAAAGATAGTCCTCTGACAGTTAAACAATCGAGCCAATCAACTTGCATCCAAAAACTATTTGGAATAGTTAAGTCAAAATATCTATATTGTCTCATACAATTATAATAATCTTCTGCATCTACTACAGTAGTGTCTATGTATGCAAGCATTCTTTGATATTCTGGATATATTATTTGATATTGTTTATTTATTATTTGATAACCTTTATCTTCTTGAAAATTTCTTGTGTCTTTTACTATATAATAATCAAAATTTCTTTCAGGCGCAGAATATCCTTTTGGAATAATTGTTGGCATCTTTTCAATTGTAGAATTTAAACTAAATAGTGTTTCTTTTTCCTTAATCAATTTATAATTGTTTGGAATTGGAATTTCTCCCAATATGATGCCATTTTTTTTAAAACATAATACATTATTAAAATCTTCCATTGTATATGGTAAACCAACTTCAAATCCTATCATTTCTTTCAGCTCCTCTATTCAACTCTTGGAATTATCTCAAGTATTTCTTCTTCAAAAAAATAAGTATCGTGTATCTACATATAGTTCAGAAAACCTGAATTTAAAAAGTTAACTAAATTATCTAATTCTTTTTCCATTTGTAATTCTATCATTTTCTTATACTCTTCATTTGTTATAAATATTATCGGATATTCATTTCTTACTTTTGGCCCTTTCCATAAATAATTAATATTATCACTTACATATCAAATTTAATATCACAAATTTTTCTATTAACATTATTAGTTCCTTATCTCATTTTTATAAATTTAGCATCTAACTCTAATGAAGTTAGCAAAGCCTCTTTTTGCTCATCTAAATAATCTTCCCAAAATTTATTAAAAATAGCTTGTATTTCTTCTTGGTTTGATAATTTTAAGTAGCTAGATAGATAGAAATTTGTTTCTTGCAAATTTTTATTATTACATTTATCAATATAGTTTTTTAATAAAAAAATAATATTATATATTTCCTTATATTCTTTTAAGATTTCTTCACTTTCTCTTTGAAAAAAACTTTTTATAAAACGGCTATCTTGTTTAAAAAAGCTTTCTTCCAAGATTCGAAAGGGAAACCATTTATTACTTTTTGAAGTTTTACTTGAAAAGCTATTGAATGACAAAATATATTGATACTTTTCAGCAAAACTTTCTAACTTCTTTTCATAAATATTAAGTAAATATCTAGCCATAATTAGATTCTGTCTTTCAGATAACATATAAAGTACCACCCTTTTATGGAATTTTATTCTAACAAAGGGGATTAAGCTTGTCAATCATAATATAAACAGGATAAACGCATGAGTTTATAAAACTTATGTGTTTTTCAATTGCTTTAA
>CAOJBM010000076.1 GCA_948329525.1 uncultured Mycoplasmatota bacterium | reverse complement strand
ATTTAAAGCAATTGAAAAACACATAAGTTTTATAAACTCATGCGTTTATCCTGACATTTATTTATCAAACATTGCCACCATTTCTTTAAAATCTTTTATTTTCTTTAAATATAAGGAATATTCTTCTTTTGATAGAATCCTATAATAATTAAATGGGCATTTTTCTTTTTCTAGCTCAAAGTAGAACTTATCTTTAAAATCATTTATATTAACAACTTCTATTATCTTATCTTCTCTACTTATTATTAAATAATACTCTTTATTTATTTCATTCTCTAAAACTGTCATTGGTAAAAAATTATCAATATCTTTTTCGTTAGGTGAATCAAATAATTTATTTATCTCATTTCTTCTCTCATTTTGTGGTAAGCTTAACATTTTATTATTATAATCTATTTCTTCTTTAGAAGCATATCTTCTAACAACATAGCCATTTTTCTTTAAAATATCTTTTTTTATAAAACTAGTATTAAAATAAGTTCGGTAAACCTTATCATTAATTTTAATATATGCCATTTTAGGTTCCATAATTCCCTTAGAAAATATTTGATATACAAAAACACTCTCATTATTTTCATTATAAATATAATACAAATTAGTTTTATAATTGATAATTGCACCAATTTTTAAAAGATTACTTGTTTTTATTTTCTTTAACTCTTCATATGATTTTATGCGATAATTATTTATTATTTCTATTTCTCCAGAATTAAATGTATCAACTAGATTATATATAGAGTTTCTTCTAATCTTTTCATGTTCTGTAAATATAAAACTATAATAAGTATTATTTATTAAGATACTTTTATTTGTCTTAGGATTTTTTCTTAATTTATTAACATAAAAATACCTAGAATCAAAAGCATAAATATAATATCTTTCCTTATTTTTTAAAAGAACATCTCCAAGACCGACTTTAAAATCTAAATATTTTCTTTCAATTTTTGGTTTTGTCCTATAACTGCTATTAATTAAAACATATAATTGTTTCTTTAATTGATTAAAATCATATTTACTTAAATGACCTATTATTCCAACTATTTGATTAGGTTCTAAACGATATACTTTTGCACAATAGATAAAAGAGCTTTTCTTCATATCATAATTAAGTCTTCCTAGAGGGTAATAAAGCATTTTCCACTTTACCTCTCCATGCGGATTACTTGTACATAATAATCCATAAATATTACCCGATTTCTTTTTAATTACAATGTAAGGACTTTCTTGATGTCCTTTTTCTATTTTTTCTTTTTGCTCATTAGTCCGATATCTTCTAGCCCATATAATATCTCCAACTTTAAGAAATGATAAATCTTTGCTTTCAATTTCTATTTCTTCTTTAAACAAATCATTTAACCCCATAAACGCCCCACCAATTTTTATTAGTTCTATAATTATTATACTACATTTATAATAATTTTAAAGAAAAAATATTAAGTAGTACGTAACAATATTTTTATGGCAATTATTTACAATTTTTAGTTTAACTTTATTTTCGTAAAAAATAAGATATTTAAGAAATTAAAACATAGAAAAACTCGAACTGCTCAATTAATTTAAAAGTTCGAGTTTTGATATCAACCTAGTGTCTGTGAAGAAGAAGTCGAATAACTTTTCTCACAAACATTAATAAGGAGTAATAATTACTAACTACTATAAGTATAGCATTATTTTATAATTCCAAAAACAAAAACAGACTAATTGTTATAAATTAATCTGCTCGATTAATTGCAATTTCTAGTTATATCTTGATGAAAATTATTGCTTTTTTGCTTTTTCATCTTTTTTTAAAATATTTAGCCTATGTTTATGTATAATGCGAGCCATATAATTAACATTCTCTCGTCTTATATTATACTTTTTAGATAAATTTATAGCTGATTCTCTTTGTTTTCTTAATTGATATATTTTTACCTTATCTTCATAATTTAATTTGCTCATATAAAACCTCGCTTCTATGTCCAAGAAACGGGGTTCATATCATAAGGTGTGACTTACTTATTTTTTAAAATAACCAATAATAGTTCCTTTTTGCAAAATATGTCCTTCTATTACTTTTAATAATTTCTTTTTCATGCTATTAGATGACAAGTCTAAAGTAATATCTAAAGAATATATTGTGTATCTATAATTGTGTTTTTGAAATATTGGTGGTTTTGCTCCTGCATACTTATGAAATCCATAAGCAATCCCCTGTATCACATTGTTTATACCACCAACATTTTCTGGAATTATAGATTCTGCTCTTATGTTCCAAGCAATCCAATGTGTAAAATTCTTAATAGGATGGCTTAAATCTTCTAATATTATTACTAAACTTTTTGCATTAGGTGATAGATTTTTTATTTTAAATTCTGGAGATATATTTTTTCCATACCCAGTATATTCTATAGGAATCATATCCCCATCTTTAAAGACTGTTTCAATTTCTAATTTATCATAACCCATAATTACACTCCTAATCGATAATTTACTTTTCTGATACTATCTCTATTTTAGTTGTTCCAATTTGGGCTGGATAACTTTCCTTAATATCTCCAACATAAGTTATTTTCACATTAGTACCAACTTTATAAATTGTATTATCATTTTTCAATTCTATATGAAATTTATCTGAACTTTTTCTCTCTTCTTCCTTTTCATTCGGTTCAACAATAATATAAGATGAAGATACTTCAAGTATTTTTCCATAAAAGGAATGCTCATCATGACTTACTGTGTCATTAGAACCATTTGTGTCAGTTTTAAAATCTAATGTTTCTCTATCAGTAACATCTTTTTCGATGATTTTATATACAACACCCGCTCCTATGCCTAATACTAAAACAATTATTATAATTATTCCTATTGTCTTTTTCATAATCATTCCTCCATTTAAGCAAATTAAAAATTTACTTAATAATAGATAATAATAAATCGGTTAGTTCTTGTTCTGTTATTTTAGAAGTTTCAATATCAAAATTGATACCTTCATAATTAAACTCCGTAAAATATAATTCATCGTATTTAAATATTTTTAATTCTATATTATTTATTTTAGACATTTTACTTCCTTCTTCCGAAAAATAATAATCTCTAATAGGTTTATTATCTTTAGAGAATGAAACTATTATATTTCTATTATTCTCTGTATTTGAATAATTAACCACGTAACTTTGCAATACATTATATTCTTGACTATCCTTATCAGGTTTAACATATATTTCATGCGCTTCTTTGTTATCAAGATCGCTTGGAATTTTTATACCAGCTATTTCTTTAAAATATGAAATATTTTCAATATTAGTTATTTTAACATCTGTATCACTTCTTAATACTCCTTGAGTCATTTTACTAATATCATTAATATATAAACTAACATTATCTTTTGTTTCTATGTTTGGTATATTTATATTAGGATTTAATTCTTTGCTATTGTTAATTAGCAATACACCACTTATAATTGTTACTAAACAAATTGGTACAAAAGACCACTTCCATAAATTATTATTTTTTTTCTTCATTTTTTCTTCTCTTTCTATCTTATTGATTATTTCTTTATAACAATCTTTTGGGTTAATATCTTGTTCTATTGCCTTTTTTAGTTTCTCTTTATTTGTCATTATATTTACCCTCATTTCCAAAATTATCCTGTAATTCATGAAGTGTTCTATAAATTAAATGTTTAATATATGATTCGCTTTTTTTTAATTCTTTAGAAATCTCTTTAATACTTAATTCTAACTTATAGTATAAATAAAAAACTTTTGGTATATCCTGATTCTTTTTACTTTTGATATATTTCCAAACTGTATTCCAATTATCCTCTTTAATAATAATATCGTTTATATTCATTTTATCTTCTATTGTATCGATCAACTCTATCTCTTTATCATTTGTTTGAGATAAAGAAATGGTTTTTAGTTTTTGCAATAAAGTATAATGTTTCTTGATTTTATTATTTGCAATTCCTATAAGATAACTTTTAATATTAATATTTGATAAATCTCTTTTATTTAAAATGTTCCATAACTCCAAATATGTTTCTTGCATAATATCGTTTGTATCATTAATATTATGGCATTTGATGACTACATACTTAAGTAAATCCAAATGTGTTTTATCATATATCCCATTAAATTTATATAGGTTATATTGACTAGTCATATTCATCACCTACAATATAATAATCCTTATTTTTTTAGAAAAAATTTCCAAAATTTTGAAAAAAGCAAATTTTTTTAATTTCTGCTCTATAAATTGACTATCTAAGTTTTGTCAACACTAAATTTATAAAAATATTATACCACGACTAAAATCACGAAAATAGGCATTTTTTTAAAATTTTCGTGTATTTATTTTGATAAGCTGTGAATAGTAACTGGGATTCTTTTCCAAATTAATTTTTTTAAGAAAAACTATTGACTTTTAATAGTTAGCCTTTCTTAAACTTAAATACTAAAAAAGTACCAACTTTTTTTTGAAATTGATACTTATATATTTAAGTCCTAAACTATAAAAGTCTGGACAGATTGCTTACTGGTGCCCTAAGGGAGGACGTTCAATAACTTTATTTCTTTATAGAATTATTAGCAAAAATTGTGGTATCGTAATTGCAATGTGGACCTAATTGCTGTAATGTTTCATCATTTATTAAACAATAGTCTAAAGGATTCATACCTTTTTCTCTATTATAAATCCCATATACAATATCAAAATGTTTTGGTAAACCATTAATGGTTATTATATTCCATATGTGCTTAACTCTAGCACCATTTTCTAGTTCCCTTGTTTCTCCTCTTATTGATGTAGATTCAATACCTAATTTTGAACAAATATCATTTATAACAGGTACAATTCCCGAACATATTGTTTTCTTTAACAACAATGGAGCATATTTATCACTAACTCTTATTCCCCAATTATTATATATGGAAATTAATGGACAAGAAACACTGCCATCATTATTATAATCAAGGTTATGCTCATAATCTATATTATTTACTAGCCAACTAAATACAAATTTCATTTTTTCTTCTTGAGATAAACCTAATGGTATTATGGAAATTAACCCATCCAACTGTTTATTATATTCTTCATCTAATTTTTGACAAAATACTTCCCATTCACTTTCAAAAATTTCTTTTGAGACAACTTGTCCTAAGCTATTATAATAAGTTCTATTTTTAATTGTAAATCCCATATAAAATCTCCCTTATATTTTGCATATTGTTTTGACAATATGCAAGTGTGTTTACTAAATTGACAAAATTTAGTATAAAATATTGTTTTAAAAACAAATGTTTGATATAATTTCTTTAGGAACATTTAATAAGTTGGGTGGAGCCAAACTTCATAAAAGAAGGAAGGCGATACAATGAACAAGAAAGATTTTTTAATCTTTGCTCTAGTAATTATTATCTTCCTTTTACTATTATTGTTATTCGTAGCTTTAATATAAAAGAAATCCACCTAACTCAGCAATGATTTAGGTGGAGACCATTTATGGCTACACTCAACATGCGACTATTGAATGTTCCTTTTTTATTTTATGCAAGTTCTCTTGACATATACATAATAACATAAAAACGGATTTTTGACAAGTCGTTTTCTATTGCTACTCGAAAAGTTCGAGTTTCCTATCAATCTGGTGCCGTTGTCGTAGTTATCTACAACTTTTTTTACCACAACGATTGATGTAAGAATCAATCACTAAATATATTTTAGCAAATAAAGAAAAAAGTGGCAATTCATTTTTGACACTTTCTATATAAATATTTTAAATTTTTCTAATTAGTGTTTTTCCTTCACTGAATTTACAATCAGATGAACAATTAAAATCAGGGAAAGTACATCTTGCTCCATGAGAATATTTTTCAATATCTAGAGCAAGTGGACTATTTGATTCTTCTAATGCTTTCTTATATTTTAATAAAGTTTCTCTGGTTTGCAACATTATTTCAAGTTGTGCTGCAGTACATAGTCTCTCTTTGCATTTTAGAATAAAATCATCATATTTTCCAACTTCACTAATTTTAACAAGTTCTCCTTGTGGATTAACTCCTCTAACAATTTGCATATCTCCAAGCCATTCATCAACTAGCATTTGGTCGTCTGCAATGATTGGTGGTACAAAGTATTCCTTTTCAGCTAACATTTCCATTTGATAATCAAGTGTTCTATGTCTATGTGCTTGAGCAAGTTGAGCAAAAGAACCTTTATATAATGTTGAATAAACATCTCCAAAATGTTCTTCCTTTTTATCTAAATCTTTACCAAATAGAGATAGACTTCTATATTTTTCATTTTTCAACAATCCTTCTTCAAGAACATTTACATCAGCAAGTCCTTCTAATAATTCTTGCATAGAAGATGATAATTTTCTTTCAAAAGCATTACTCATATCAGCATTTTCAATATAATTTTGCATCCAAGAAGCAATATAATTAATTTGCCTTAAAGATGTTGAATAAATCATCTGTGTTGGCATAAAAACAGTTACTAAATATCTAGCATTTTCTTGTGCTAATTTTTGAATTTTAGCATCATTATAGATATTTCCATATTGTGATTTAATTTTGATTTTAAATATATCAATCCACTTATTATATAATCTTTCTTCATCTTCAGTTATAATTGATCCTTCTTGTCTAACAACTGGTGTATATCTTGCTGATTTTTCACTTGTTGTATATTGATGCTCGTTATTTAGCACCATTGCTAAAATTTTAGGCAAATTCTGTAAGTTAAAATTTATTAAAATGTGATCATAAACACTATGATGACCATTATTTAATGTCATATCAACTCTACGCATTGTCTTTTCTTCTGGCTCATTTTCAAGATGTGCAAATCCTTCCTTGTCATAGCATACACCTGCAATCTTTCCAGATAATTTAATTGCCTCGTCTTTGTCAAAAGTTCCATCTGACTTTAAAAATTGGTTAGGCAAAATACCAACTTTAATTCTTGTTTGTTCCATTTTTTCCTCCTACACTATTGATATTTTCCCTTTTTACCCTTTTGTCATTACAATTTAATTATATCACACATTTTCAAAAATTCATCACATTTCTATCTCAAAATCATCTTTTCCATTATTATCATGTTCTTTGCTAAATTTATATTTATCCTTTAACTCATTAAAAGTATCTTCCTTAATAATGCCTTTTTTATATAAATCTTTTGATACATCAAAATATTTTTCTCGTTCTTTTTCTTTACTGAATAACTTATCTTTGATTAAAGACATTACTCGTAAAAATTTATCTTTCCAAAATTCTAATGTTGTTTTTAATGAGTGATTTTCTTCTTTGAGTTCTTCGATTTCCTTATCTTTACTTTTAATATTTTTGGTAAGATTTTCTACTCTTAAAGTAAGTGCTTCATTGTTTTCAGTAAGTGTTTTGATTTTATCACGATTTTCCTTAATTTCAGTATCTACATTATTAAGAGTTACAGATAAATTTTTGATTTTCTTATATTCTTCATTTGTTTTACTAACTGAATCAATATAAGATACTAATTTGTCTTTATCTTCTTGTTTTAAAACATATTTTTCCTTTGAAGTTAAAGTTGTTTTTAAATCAGTTATAATCTCTTTTACTTCTTTAGTATGATTATCAAGTTCTAATGATTTTTTATTGGCTATTTCTAGTCTTTCTTGATTTTTTTCTAGATGCTCTTTGGTACTATAAAAGTGTAATAAGTAAACCAAATCCAACAGGTTGAAAATTA
>CAOJBM010000075.1 GCA_948329525.1 uncultured Mycoplasmatota bacterium | reverse complement strand
ATTTTACAATGGTTTGTTAAGTTTTTGTGTTTTAAAAGTGATAAACTCCCGTATTTACAACCAGTACATCTCTACCTTTTTCTTTCCATTTCTTATAAAATTTCCAAAAATATATTATTATTAAAAATATAAAATCCACTAACTCTTTCATATTGTTTTCTCCTCGACAAATTACTATTTATATAACTAATTATAAAATATTTATTTAATAATTATTCTTCATAATCAAACTTTTCCAATCTTTTTTCTATATCGCTAATACTTGGTAAAGTACTTTTTAAATATTCTGGTAAATCAGACAATAATTTATATTCACTTACACCAATTGGCTTATTAATATCTTTAAGTGAGAGTTCTGCTGTAATCTTATCTTTTTCTTTACACAATAATATACCAAAAGTTGGATTATCATTTTCATCTTTTACATATTCATCAACTGCAGATAAATAAAAGTTTAATTGTCCTGCATATTCTGGTTTAAACTCTGTAGTCTTAAGTTCAACAACAACATAACTTTTAACTTTCAAATTATAAAATAATAAATCTAAATAATAATCCTTATTTCCTATTTCTAAATGATATTGTCTTCCTATAAAAGCAAATCCATTTCCTAATTCTAGCAGTAATTTTGTAATATTAGAAGTTAGTTCTTTTTCTATTTCTAATTCTTTCATATCTTCTTTCTCAGTTAAAAAATCAAATATGTATGGATCTTTTAACATTTCTCTTGCTTGATCACTTATAGAACTAGGTAATGTTTTACTATAATTTTCTGTTTTATTTTCAAGTAATGCTTGTCTGTCGTATAATTTTAATGATATTTGATGAGATAATACAGTAGTAGACCAACCATTTTCAATACATTTAGTTGCATACCAATTTCTCTCGTTTTTATCTTTTATTTTATCTAATAATATTTGATTATGATTCCAAGACAATTTTGCAAGGACTTCTTGCAAAAATTTGTCTCTATTATATTCTTTAGCAAACTTTTGCATATATCTTAGATTTCTAGCAGACATTCCTTTAATATTTGGAAATTCAATTTTTAAATCCTTTGATAAAGTATCTATAAATGAAGAACCCCATTTATTATTTTCTATCAATTTTAAACCAATATTATAATACATAATAATCAAATCTTTATTAGCGTTTTCTATAACCTTATTTCTAGTAGTTATTAAAGTAGATTTAATATCTTCTAAAAGTTCAAAATAATTATTTTCTAGCACAATATCATCTCCTTTATTTAATATAATTATACTATCTTTTAAAAATATAATCTACCTAGTTAGGTAATTTCAAAATAATTAAATAGGATGAAAATATTATAAAATTTAATAATATCTAAAGAAGCAGGATAAGAAGTTTGTGTATCTTATGCAATTTAACCCTTATTCCATAAGGAATTGCATATACACAAATCTGATTTTGCACTTGCAAAATTCATCCTACTTTGTAGGTTGATATTAAGGATGGATAATTGTTTAACTCTTATAATTAAAGCATTTTATATCTTTAATTTTCATCCTATTTTTATATTTTTGATAAATTTAGTAGGATGATTAGACAAATTCATCCTCTTTAAAAGCATCTTTTATTTTTCCTAATAATTCTTTAAATATTTGATTATTTTTGCTATCTTTTATATCACTTAAATCTACTGTGATAACTCCTAATTTTAAATTACCATTATCAAATTTTTCAATCTTTAAAGTAATTAATCTAATTATCTTTTCAACTTCTATTTCACTAGATATTTTTAGGTTAGTTAAGTCATCATCAGTATCTATTTCATAATAATTTAATTTATATTCATTACCTAAAATACTATTTAATTTATTAAAATAATTTCTTGATTCTTCTTTAGTTTTAACTTCATTATTCTGTGGGATAGGAATTCCATATTCATCTTCAAACAATGAATAATTTAAAGGCAAATTATATTCTTCATTAAAAGTTAATAAATCAGTTAAGAAACTTTTCCTAAAATGATAATGTTCAATCTTTAATTTATTGTGATTTTTACTAATTTCTAAATTATCAATATAAGTAGAAATCATTTTTTGTCTATCTTCTCGCGATTTATTTTGATAGTTTATTATTCTATTCATAAATTCTCTTGGATTAATGAAAGTATCAAGATTATATTTATCTTCTAGTATTAATAAATCATCAATAGTGAAGTTTAAATTTTCATATTGTTTTTGATCTTGCCACTCCTTATTTAATTTCTGTTTTTTAAAGTCTATTTGTTTAATTTCCTGTTCGAAATCATCTATTTTCATGATGCCTTTAATATAAACTGATTTTATTCTGTCTAGTTGTTTATCTAGCTCTTTTAATTCTTTCTCGTAATTAATATCTTTATTATCTAATTTTGATTTAATAAATGGTGTATAGTAATCATTTATCATCATATCTGTTTTAATTAGTTCAAGTATACAAGCCATTAATTCTTGTTCTATTTCTTTTTCTTTATAAGTAATCTTACAATGTTCACATTTGTAATAATAGTATTTTTTACCATTAGGCTTAGTTGTTGCACATCCACCTAAAAATCTACCACAAGAAGAGCATTTTAATTTATTAGTAAATAAATATGTAGCAGTTCTTTCATAGTGCCTAGCATTTCTAAGTTTTTGGTACTGACAATCATCCCACTTTTGTTTAGATACTAAAGGTTCTACAACATTTTCATAATAAGTTGGATGTTTCGTCCTTTTACCATGAACATAATCACCTTTATAAAGTTCATTTGTCATAATATGATTTATTGTTGAATCTCTCCAGTTAGTTTTACCTAAAACTTGTTCATCATTATATATATTAGCAATAGTTTGATAACTTTTACCTTCTAAATATAAATCAAATATTCTTATAATTATGTCTTTAGTTAATGGATCTGGAATTAACTTTTTATTTACTCTTTTAAAACCTAAAGGTGGCTGATTTGGGATGTGCCCAGAACGAATTGCCCCAGCCATTCCAAATTTAGTTCTCTCACTACATTTTTCTATTTCATTTTGTGATACACTAGTCATTATTCTCATTACCATTCTACCATTTGAAGTAGTAGTATTTGATTCATCTGCCATACAATCTATATCACACTCATTATCATTTACTATTTTCATTAATTTTTCAATATCATAAACACTTCTAGTTAATCTATCTAATTTAAAAGCAACAATAACATTTATATTTTTATTTCTAACATCATTCATCATTTCTTGATAAGCTGGTCTCTTATCATTTTTGGCGCTTATCCCTGCATCTTTATAAACTTTATAGATAGAATATCTTTTAAACTGACAAAACTCTTTTAATCTTTCTTCTTGTTCTTTTAAACTAAAACCCTCACGACTTTGTTCTTCTGTGCTCACTCTAACATATATCCCTGCAATTTTATTTGTTTCGTTCATTAATCATTCCTCCTTTTTGATAAACTATTTTATCATTTTTTCTATAAATTACAATAAACCTGATTTTAAATATTTTTCTAAATCTTTAAATTTTATTTTTTTGTTATAACCATTTATAAAAATGTCATCACACTCATCAAATAATAAATAGTCATTACCATTAACTTTTAATATATGTGGCTTTGTATAAGCAATATTAGTGTTTTTAAGATTAATGATACATCCATTAATAAGTTCATACTTAACACAAGCAAACTTACATATCATATCTATTTTCTTTTTTAATTCCTCACTTATTACAAGTTCTTTAGTTTCAATTGTCATATATATCACTCTCACTTTCTTAAACAACAAAAAACTAACTATTTCTAGCTAGTAATTTATTACTTACTCGAAAAGTTCGAGTTTCCTATCTATATGGTGCCATTGTCGTAGTTATCTACAACTTTTTACCATAACGATTGATATAAGAATCAATCATTATATATATTTTAGCAAAAGAAGAAAAAAATAGCAACTGCATGTAGTGCTATTTAGTGTGTCATTCTTTTTTTATACACAAAACCTTGCTCACCATCATCTGAATTATAACCTTGGATTTTCATATTAATTTTATCTAATAATTCATCTTCTGAACAATTTAATTGTTGTATTAATTCATTTTTTTTCTTTTCTTTATCAATCATATCCTTTACGGCATAAGGAATATATGGTAAAACAATACATTTCCCATCCTCTGTTATTTCTGAAACTTGATCTGTATTTTCATCATAATCATATTCTAAAAAAGGATTTGCTACCTGCTTTTTATATTTTTCTAATAAATTTCTTAAATAAATAGGATCTAGGTTATTTTTTTTGCAACAGTCATCTACAGTAATTGTTTCGGAAATAATAAGATATGCTAAATTGGACTCAAAAATTTCTAGTTCATGAACAATATCATCTAATTCTTGATGACTTTCTTCAACTTTTGATGCAACATTAATTCTATTTTCTACTTTTAAAAAATGTGTAATCGATAAAACTGAAGACATTCTGCTATATCTTCTTCTTGCTTTTTTTAACATATTTTGAAGTTCATTTAATCTGCTATTGTTAAATTCTTCAACATCTTTACCTAAAAAATACCCTTGTGCTAATTCACTATCTTCTAAAAGATTTAGAAAATGATTATGCTTTTTAACCTTAATATACATATAAATTAATCCTCCTTTTCAAGTGATTGTTATTCTATCAAATTTACACCATATTGTCAAATTCACCTTGCCAAATTATTATGATTTTATTAAAATGCATTACATTTCTATTTCAAAATCATCTTTTCCTTTATTATCATTCTCCTTACTATAATTATATTTATCCTTTAATTCATTGAAAGTATCTTCTTTAATAATGCCTTTTTTGTATAATTCTTTTGATACTTCAAAGTATTTTTCTCGTTCTTTTTCTTTACCAAACAATTTATCCTTGATTAAAGACATAACTCGTAAAAACTTGTCCTTCCAAAACTCTAATTTGTTTTTCAATAAATGATTTTCTTCTTTTAACTCTGCTATTTCATTATCTTTACTTTCAATATTTTTAGTAAGTGTTTCTACTCTTAAAGTAAGTGCCTCATTATTTTCAGTTAGTGTCTGGATTTTCTCGTGATTTCCTTTAATTTCTATATCTACATTATTAAGAGTAACAGAAAGAGTTTGCATCTTCTTATATTCCTCATTTGTTTTACTGACTGAATCAAGAAATGATGATAGCTTTTCCTTATCTTCTTGTTTTAAAACATATTTTTCTTTTGAAGTTAAGGTCGTTTTTAAATTATTTATTATCTCTTTTACTTCTTTGGTATTATTATCTAATTCTAATGCCTTTTTATTGGCTATTTCTAAACCCTCTTGATTTTTCTCTAGCTGTTCTTTCATTTCCATATAATTGTTCATTTCAGTTATATGGTAATCACGATTTCTACCTTTTTTCTTGCCTTTTAATGAATTAGTAAGATTATATTCCTTATTAAATGACTCAATACATAATGTTCTCATTTTATCCTGAAGTTTACGAAGTGATTCTTTGGTAAATACATCACTTTTACCAACTTGTTTTTTCATACCATTTTTACCACCAATTTTAATAGGAACACCAACAATATGAAGATGTGGACTTGTTTCATCATAATGAATAATAGCTGAAGCAATTTTAAAGGAAGGTAATATATTTTCTAAATCAATGACTTGCTCTTTAAATACATTTGTCATTTTCTTTTTGAAATCTATATCTTTTGTATCCCAGTATTTCTTATCCCCAAGTTCAATAATAATTTCACAGGCAAGATCACTTTTAGAGTTATTACTTATATGAATGAAATAATCTTTGATTTTTCTATTTTCCCTTGTTTGTCTAGCATTGTATTCTTCTTTTGCCTCATCAAACTCATCTCTATATAGCTTCTTCACATCATTAACAAGAGAAGAACTACCTCTAATAATTTCAATATCATATTCTCTGTCATCATATTTTCTATAATTATGATTATCACACTTGGTTAATCCTGCTGAATTTTGAATAGCATTATTACTTTTAGATGTTGTTCCACTTACATTAGATTTAGCACTTGCCTTACTACTGTTTTTCTTATTCTTATCACTACCTAAATGAAATGAATATGCTAATTGTATAATCAATCACGCTCCTTTTTTATAGTTGTTTTTAGATGCATATTTTGGCTTTGACAAAATATTTAACCCCCTAGGGATTTTGCCAAGTATAGCAAAATGCCCTCGTGGGCTAAGGACACCTTAGAATCCGTTTTACTTTATTCCATATTGTTTTAAAACTTCGTAATAAAACAAAATTACATAAAGGTTAAGAAGAAACAACTTCTTCGGAAGTTTCTTCTTCAATAGTACATTCAGCAAGTCCAATAGCATTAGCGGGTTTTACAATAGTTGGTTTTACTTCTCTAGTAAGTATCCCATCTGTTTTATCTGGAATGTATTTAAATACAGCATCCTCATCTTCTAAAATTGTTCCACTATCTTTATTGATATAAAGAACACCTAAATCATATTCTTTCATCTTCATATCTGGATCAAACTCTCTATAATTTTCCATAGGGAATACTCTAACAATTGCTTGACTATCTTCATCAATATTAAAGTAGAACATTGAAGTTTCTGTATTATAGGTTGCTTGATAAAATCCTACATCATAGAACTCTCTTAATCTTAAAATGTGTTGCCATACCTCATCATCATTTCTATACTCACTAAATCTTAAAGTTCCCATAACATTACCAAAGATTGCATAATCTTTTCTATCTAAATAACCATTAAAGTATAAATCATTACAAGGATTAACTATGCTTTCTCTAAACTTAATAAACTCCACATCACACTTTTTATTATAGGTTTCCTTTAAAGTTATATCTTCAATATAATTCATAATCAAATTGGCTTTTTCTTCTCTAGTAAAATCCTTCCAAGACTTGTTATATTCCTTATATTTTTCTGGATATTTAACAGAGTTTATAAAATCTATATCTCGTTTTACTAAAATATCTTCTGGAGTGAATTTTAATTCATCACATACTTCTGATTCGTTTAGTTTTGTTTCTAAATCTTCAATAGTATTTTCCACCTTTTTTCGTTCTAAATCATATTCTTCAAGAGTAAATACTTCGTTTATATATGCCTCTCTAATTCTAGCAAACTTATCTTTTTGTTTCTTAATTTCCTTTTCAATATCTTCTTTTGGATTTTCTATCTTTTGTTTAATCATAGGCAAAAAGAATTGATTAACTACTGAATCATATTCCACAATATTATCAATAAATTCACTAATATATTCTTCTATAACATTCTCTTTGATTGTTAATTTACAATCATTACAATAATAATAGAAGTAAGAGTTCCCATTTTTCTTTGTTGTTGCTTTACCACCTAGGATTCTTCCACATTTGGGACATTTCAATTTCTGTAAAAACAAGTAAGTTAGTGTTCTTTGATAACTCCTAGAGTTCTTTTTCTTTTGCACCTGACATTCTTCCCATAATTCTTTACTGATTATTGGCTCAACTACATTTTCATAATAGGTAGGTTTCTTCGTTTTCTTGCCATGAACGAAGTCACCTTTATAAATCTCGTTTTGTAATATACCTACAATAGTGGAATCTCTCCAGTTAGTTTTGTCTAATACTTTCTCATCATTTAAAATATTACTTATTTTCTTATATGATAAGCCACTATGATACATTTCAAATATTCGAATAACTACTTCTTTTGTTGTTAAATCTGGTATTAAAGTTTTATCTTTTCTTTTATAACCTAATGGACTTTGGTGGGGAATGTGTCCAACCTTTATTGCTCCTGCTAAACCTATCTTCGTTCTTTCGGAAGTTCTTTCTATTTCTTGTTGACTGACTGAAGTAAGTATTCTTGAAATCATTTTACCATTAGCATTTGTTGTATTGATATCATCATTAGCACAATCTAGGAAAGCATCATTTTCTTCTAGAAATGTTAGTATTTTCTCCCAATCGGCAACTGAACGAGTTAATCTATCTAATTTTAATACAACTATGGTATTGCATTTCTTTTCTTTGATATCTTGTAATAATTCATCAAATGCAGGCCGTTTATTACCCGTTTTAGCACTAATTCCAGCATCTTCATATACTCTATATACTTCATAACCTTTAAACTCACACATAGCCCTTAAACGCTTTTCTTGTTCTGGTAAACTAAAACCCTCTC
>CAOJBM010000074.1 GCA_948329525.1 uncultured Mycoplasmatota bacterium | reverse complement strand
TTAATATCTTTTTCATCTAGTGTGACTTGTTTTCCATAAAACTTTTCACACTATCGAATAACATAAATAATAAACTAACAAGAATTGCAGCTATTATCTTTTTAGTTTTACTAGTTTTTGTATTTCGCATTGTAAATCCTTTCTTATTTAATATATTCATGTTACTAAAGTATTTTGATATATTTATATTTTCTATGCTAGCATTTTCTTTAATAATTTCGAAACACATATTTTTAATCTTTAAATAGTTTTCTTCTTCTCTTTCAATTTTGTTTATTCTATCTTTTAAACAATCTTGTAATGAAAGTTCTTTCTTTTTAATTCTTTTCAAATCATCAATTGGAACATCTAATTCTCTTAAGAATTTAATTATTTTTAATGTTTTAATGTCCTCTTCATTATATATTCGATAATCATTATCAGTATTTCTCCTAGGATTTAATAATCCAACACTCTCATAATATCTAACACTTTTTCTTGTCAGCCCAACTATACTACATACTTCATGAATTGACATAATTCCTCCTTTCATATATACACTATAAACTATCCCCTAAGGAGAAGGTCAAGTATTTTTTAAATTATTTATAAATAAAAAAAGACTGATAAACTAAAAAAATAATTTATCAGTATCCAATTTTATAAAAGTATTAAAATTAAGAATATTGCTACTACTAAAATAATCCAGAACATCATTTTAGCATATAAAACTAAAAATCTTTTTAAAGTACTATTAGCATAACTCTCATTAAAGTAATAATTTCCTTGATGTTTCTTAATTATCCCTGCCATTTTCAAAGAATTAAAAATTCGTTTTCCATTACTACTTTCAAAACTAGCTAAAATTTCTTCTTTACTAACAGCAGTTTCTTTTGATAAAGCATTTAATTTAGTAAAAACAGTTCTTGCTTCTTCAATATTTTGATTCATTACATTAGTGTTAGCATTATTAAAATTAATTTTTACTTCTTCTTTATTTTCGATTTGTTTTTTAGTAGTACTGATGATTCCACTAATACCTAAAATTGTGAAAGCTACAGAAATAATTAAGTCTTTAGTTATAGCGCTAGCAAATTCGCTAAATTTATAAAGTCTTTCTAAATTATCAATACTCATTTCTAAACCTTCTGTTTTAAGTAATAATAACGGAATAATTATTAAAGTTGATACAACTACACTCACAATAGATGCAACAGATATAATTATTGGTAATCTCTTATCTATCGGACCATGTAATTTTTTATAACCAAATAATGCTCCAGCAGCAATAATAATAGCAAGAACTGATAAAATCATCTCTCCATAAATGTACATTAATATCCAAGGAATAGTTGCTACAAAGGCTCCTAAAAAGGCTCCGACAGTTCCTGAAGCAATATTCCCTCTTACTTCTTCATTTACTTCTATTACCTCACTATCTTTTGATTTTGGAGTTTCTTTCACTTCTTGTGTTTCTTTTTCTTTAATCTTATTAGATTTTGTTTCTTTTACTTCTTTTTCTTTACTCATAATTCACACCTCTATTTAAATATATTATTTTTTCATTATTATATCAAGAAAAAAATGAATTTTCTATTTATAACTTATAATTTTTTTGTTTTTCTAGAAAGTTATTTAACTCACCATTTTCATAGTAAAAAACATCTTCCATTTTTTCTTGGTCCCGAACAGGTAAAAAAACTTGCACATAAACTATTTTTTTACTACATTCACTACACCAATAAGTTTTAATTCCACAAGCATAAACACCTGCAGGAATATCACTTTTTTTGTCTACTTTTAAAAGATTATTTTGAAAATACGCAGGATTACGAGTACTTACATAATGACTAACAGTTTCATTTAACATAAATAACTGTTTGTCTGTAAGTTCCATTTCACTATTACAAGTTGGACACCAATCATCATGAAATAAGCCTTTAAACTTTTTTAAAAAACTCATTTTTTCTTATTATCCTTGCTAGCTTCATTTAAAATATTAACCATCATATCAGCTTTAGAAATACCATCTAAGATATAATTCGAATCCATTCTAAAACGTTGATTAGATGTAAAAGTATTAACACGAATTTTAATACCATCAACAGTAAAAAGAAAACTTACTCTACTACTTCCTTCCATAAATCCACTACCACATGCACCAGTATCAACATAAGCATTTTCTACTTTTTTTGCATCAATTATAAACTTTTCAAAAGGATTCCAAAAAAACTTTAAAGCAACTTTTTTATCTTTTGTATCAACAATAACTTCGACACCTTTACCATTAAATGTGTGGTCACGATGAAAATTCTCTCTATCTAATTCTTGTTCCATTTTTTTATTTTGTCTTTTAAAAATAAAACTACCGCCAACACTCCAAAAAACTACTGGCCCAAATAAGAATATTGCAAACAATATTGTTCCTAAGCCATTGTCTGGAAATACATGCCAAACAGTAAGAGCTATTCCTAATACTATCACTAATATAGGTAGAATAATATATCCTCCTAAATATAACCAATTAATTTTTTTTATTCTTTCATTTTCCATTTTTACATCTCTCCTCTAATTAAAATATATTTAATCCCATTCACTTTTTTGCTTATTTTTTTCTTTAAAAAAGCGTGGGAATAGTCCAAATTTTGAACCAATACTATGAATAATAACAAATCCTAAAATTCCAAATATTACTTGGACTATTACTTTAGGCATTGTAACATAGTCTTCTTCACTATACTTTTCAGCATTTCCAAGCATATCAATATAAAAATCAGTTCTACTCAGCTTCTCGTTATGTTCTATTTGTTCTAGAAAATACTTATCATCGGCTAAGTCAGCATAGATAACTTTACCTACTGGCAAAATTGAATTGCCACTATAAATTGAATCACTCGTTGTTGTAACATTTTCCGTATTAATTCTTGCTGCTATTTTTTCACCTGATGGAAGTGTAACAGCATACATATAAGCTCCATGATAATATCCTGCCCCTTTATTTCGATACTCTATTCCAGGAGAATCAATTGTAAATGTATCATGTTCTAATAAATCTTCAACAGATTCAGCATGAAATGTACCATCATTTACTTTTCCACCAATATCGCCATCTTCTACAGTATGTTCTTCTACATAACTAGAGTATTTATTTTCATAATATTTTCCTACAAAATATCCAGGAATTGTGCTTATAAGATACCCTAAAAGTATGCATATAACTAAATCATACCTTAGTCTAGAATAACGTCTCAACTAACTACCTCCCTACTACATAATTAACTTAAAAATATTATAATACATTTTATGAAAAATAAAAAGAACAATGTTAGTTCTAAATATGATACTTATAAATTTATTTTATAATGACTCTAAAAACTTAATTAATAAATTATAAATTTTAAGCCATGAACTTATATAAGTAGTTTCTAAAATAGTATGAAATTTCTCTATATTTCCTCCAATTGAAATTATATCTAATCCCTTTATTCTTTTTTTAATAGCAGAACATTCAATTGAACCATGATAAACTTCCTCTTTAGGATATTCTAAATATTCTCTATAATATAATTTTTTATATTGATTTAACAATTTTGATTCGTAATTTACTTCCCAAGATGAGTCTGTATAAACTTCATTAACACTAAAATTATAATTTAAATTTTTAGTTTCTTTATTAACCGTTTCAAGTTTCTTTTTGTCCATGCTTCTTAATAGATAATAAATAGTAATTTTGTTATCTATTGTTTTAATTAAGCCAAGATTAGCAGAAACCATTTCTTTATTAATAAATCCAGATTTTAAATTTATTATTTGGTTTATTATATTTTTAGTGTCTTCTTTAGAAAAACTAAAATCACTTTCAATCTTACTTACTTTGACATTATATCCTTCAAAAATTTTATCTATATTATCTTTTGTATTTAAAGTCACTTCACAAAATGTAGCAATGTCATTTTCAGATATTCCACCATTAATATTTTTTAATAAAACATCTTTATCATGCAATATTCTAGCCATAGTAAAAATAGCATTATTTTTAGATAAATTAATATCTTCGCTAGAATTTCCGCCTAAAAAACCATTTAATAAAACTTTATAACTAGGCATGTTATTTTCAACTAAATTTCCATTATAAATATATTCATTGCATATATCTCCATCAGAGCCAATAAACACTGAATCATCTTTAGAATTATCTAAGTTTATTAATCTTTTGCTTGTAACTTTATCATAAGGAAAAGTAACCGCCCCATTAAAAGTTGTTTCTTCTTCTGTTGTAAAAAGAAATTCTAAATCAGGATGTTTTAAACTTTTATTTTCCATAATAGTTAACATTATTGCTAAGCCTACACCTTGGTCTGCCCCAAGAGTCGTATCTTTTGCAGTGACTTTATCATCGCTTATTACTACATTTATACCTTCAGTTTCAAAATTATGTTTACTATCTTCTTTTTTTATACAAACCATATCTAAATGAGATTGCAAAGCAACTGGACTAGAATTAATATTTCCTTTTTTCTTAATTAATACGTTGTTATTATCATCTTTGAAATATAAAAGATTATTTTCTTTAGCAACATCAATAAAAAAATTTGCTATTTTATCTTCTTTTCCTGATTCTCTGGGAATTTTAGAAATTCGTAAAAAATTAGAAATTAAAGTTTCTCTCATCGCTACCTCCCTAACTACTTTTATGACAATTAACAATATTATTTGCTATTTCAATATCCATTTTTTAAATTCATTATACTTCTTTTAAGCTATTTTCATTTAATAAAAAATCATAAATACTCATAAATATAATACCATTATTATCTTGCCATTTTATAAAATGATCATATACAATAACTATTTTTTTAAAATTATCTCCTATATTTAAAAGAGATTGCAATTCTTGTTCTTTCTTTTTATCATCTAAAATACTATAAGCAGATTGAATATAATATTTATCACTTCCTTTATTAGCAACAAAATCAACTTCTAATTGTTTATAATCTTTTTTTCCATTACTTAGATTACTTCTTTTTTTAATAACACCAATATCAACATTAAATCCTCTTCTTCTAAGCTCATTATAAATTATATTTTCCATAATATGATTTTTTTCTGTTTGTCTAAAATTTATTAAACTATTTCTAATGCCAATATCAACAAAATAGTACTTAGAAGGTGTATCAATATACTTTTTACCTTTAACATCAAATCTTTTTGCTTTTTCTATCAAAAATGCTTCTTCTAAATACTTTAAATATGATGAAATTGTTTTATCCGTAATATTTTTATTGCCTTTACTAATAAATGTATTATATAGCTTTACTGGATTAGTTAGAGAACCAATACTTGATGATATTATTTCAATCAACATTTTTAACTCTTCATCATTTTTTATACCATTTCTTTCTATAACATCATTCAAATATACATTATTTTTTTGAAAGTTTAAATATTCAATTTTTTCTTCATTTGTTTTTAAAGTAGAAACAAATGGTAAACCACCGAAATATATATATTCATCTAAACCTTTTATTTCATTTTCATGATAGGTCGACATAAATTCTTTATAGCTTAAAGGATATACTTTTATCTCATCTCCACGACCTCTAAATTCAGTTATAATATCACTTGATAAAAATTTAGAATTACTACCAGTTACATAAACATCTAAATTAGGCTTTCTCAAAAAGCTGTTTAATACACTTTCAAAATTATCAACATTCTGGATTTCATCCAAAATAACATAATACATATTATCATCTTCTACTTTATTCATAACGTATTCAAAAAGTTTTTTAGGATTAGTAAATTCTTCATTTTCAATAGAGTCTAACTCTAATTCGATAATATGATTTTCACTAACTCCAACTTCTTTCAAATAATTTTTAAATATTGGGTCTAAAAGATATGACTTTCCACACCTTCTAATACCTGTAACTATTTTTATAAGTTTATTTTCTTTTTTAGATATTAATTTGTTTAAGTAATAATTTCTTTCAATTTCCATAGTAAATTCTCCTCGTACTTAATAAGTACTTATAGTATACAACTAAATATTACTTTTATCAACATTTCATTCCGAAAAAACTGTCCTATTCCACTTTTTTCGGAATGACATATTTTGCTGACAATATCTTCTTTATCTTTTCATACAAAAAATTGACTTATACTCTTCTGTTGGATATAGTCTTATTAGCAATTGATATATACATAGATTATAAAGTCGTTTCAATTATCTTAAATAACTTAACAAAATTATTTATCTTTCATTTAAGTAACTAACAATATTATTTGCTATTTCAATATCCATTCTTTCAATCGCTTGGCGAGATACTCCTGCTATATGAGGAGTAACAATTACATTATTTCTATATTGTGATAATAATTCTTTGTGTTCATCTAAATCAATATCAAGACCAACATAAAAAGTTTGAAATTTAAGAGCTTTTTCTATTAATTCTTTTGTATCTACTACATCAGTTCTGGAAGTATTTATAAATGTTGCTGTATTTTTCATTAAAGCAATTTTTTCTTTGGAAATTAAATTATTTGTTCCTTCTGTTAAAGGAATGCTAACATTTATGATATCACTTTCCTTTAAAACTTCATCTAAAGTTTTAAATACAACATCATAGTCTAATAAGTCTTTATGTTTATCAGGATTTTTTGTATAACAAGATATTGGCATGTTAAAAACTTTTGCTATTTTAATTACTTCTTTAGTAATATTACCAGCTCCAATTAAACCTAATTTTTTATTAGAAACATCTTCAGGTCTTTCATAAAGGTTTTTCTTATGTCCTTTTTGTTGTAATACCAGATTATTAGATTCATAAATTCTTTTATTAAGAGCAAGAATTAAAGCAAAGATATGTTCTGCGACAGAAATAGTGTTGGCATTCTTAATATTAAGAACATGAATCAATTTTGATTCTCTAACTTCTTTATCAATATGATCTAAGCCAATAGATAAGGTAGCAATTATTTTAGGTTCCTTAATATGTTCCAATATCTCTTTGGAAACTTTAGTTCTTACTCCAATTATTAAGATATCATGTTCCTTTAATAAAGCAATTAACTCTTGTGTATTAGGAGGATTGTCTAAATCGCTTATAGTTAACTCAATATTATTGTCTTTTAAAATGTTTTTAGCCTCTATACTTAAATCAGAAATTAAGGATAAAGCTTTCTTCATAAATACCATTCTCACTTTCTTTATTTGCTCATATAATCTTTTATTTCTTGTAATTTTTCTTCAGATAATTCTTTTGTTTCCTTAAGATTTACTATTGCTGGATAATCTTTATCAATCCACTCTATTCCAAACAAATCTAGATTTTTATCATATCTTGGAAATGCATGATAATGAACAAAATTATCTTTCATCATTAAAACCATATAATTAAATTTTATAGCGCCAAACTTTTTTATACAAACTTCTTCATACCATTTTATAATTATAGAAAATTCTTTTATTTCTTCTTCCAAAATATCTCCTACAGATTCTGCTTGTCTTTTTAAAAGTATTACGGCGTCTCCTAAAGTAACTTGTTTTGCCCTGATACATACTATCCAATGTTCAAATTCTTTTATACATCTTGTTTTTGGCTTAAATTTTTCCATAAATTCTAAATTATTCATTAATTATCTCCCTTACAATTTTTTCGTATTATTTTATAAATAATCATTATCTAAAACATAAATATTTTCATACTAAATTATGTTATTTAGTTAAATTTGAATTTTCTTGAATCGGTATTATTCTTGTTTTAATGGTATTTATAAAAGCACATTTATGCTCAATTTCAAATCTTTCTGTGTCAGTTTCTAAATCATACTTTATAAATAAGTTAGGTATAAATTCGTATTTATCGTTCGAAAAATTACCATATACTGTGTCACTTTCTGTATAACTTCCTTTTAACATATTATACAAAAGGTTCCATCTATCACATGAACCAACATCAATTTCTTTCGCAATATCATCAATATCTTTAAAGATAGATTCTTCTTTCAAGTCTTTGAAAGAAGATTTTATGTCTAATTTATTAAAATAATCATTTAATATTGTATCTTCAAAATATTGGCTTAAAGCTATATCTATACATTTTAAGACATCTGTATTTTTATTTATCACCATTAGTCTTACAGGAACTTTTTCTTTATAAAAAATTATGGCATTGTGTTTATTGCTTATGTGAATATCACTTAAACTAACATTTATAATACAATTACAATTCTTAATTATTTTATATTCAATGAACCACCCCGCTGCAGAGCAGACGGGGTATCACAAGGTGTTACAACAT
>CAOJBM010000073.1 GCA_948329525.1 uncultured Mycoplasmatota bacterium | reverse complement strand
CCCATAATCATCGGGATAGAGAGATTTTACTTTCAAAAAAGTGTCAAAGATGAGAATATAAATTAACTGTCAAATATTGATATTCATAGATAGTGTAATGCTTTGTCGGGAAATGAAAAAAACATATTCCATTTGTTATAATAAAATTGTAAACAAAATAGCAAAGGAATATGTATATGAGTAGTATAGCACAAATTTATTCATTAGAGTTTAAAAATTTATTAAAAGATAAATTATCTTATTTTATTAATAATATTTCAGATAATTTAATTCAAAATATTTTTTTCCTAATAACACTAAATATATTAAATTATTGTCTGATTTAGAATCTGATATAAAACTGTTAATCCTTGAAACTATAAAAGAATTAATTTCTTTCTTTAATAACAAATTTACTATTAGTAAAGATAGAAAAGAATTCTATCACATCAATATTCGTAATGATCATCACTCTATTGTTACTGCTATTGGTACTTTAGATTTTTACAGAACTTATTTTGAATCCAAAGACAGAAAAGAACATTTTTATTTTATTGATCAATTATTAGGTATTGATGCCTATGCCAGATATGACTGTAATTCTAAAGCAAATGCTATTTCTCTTTCTACTAAAACTAATCAGAAACTTGCTGGTGAACTTTCTCTTTTAAATACTTACTCCCTTTCTTCCTCTTCTTTCAATATTATTCCTAGACAAACTATTAATCGTTAGATTAAAAATTGGCAATGATTAAATATGCCCCTATTCCAATCGATGGAAATACGTTATATATTATGGCCGATGAAAAATGGATTCATGAACAGATATATAACCGACCTTTAGAAGATATAGGTAAACATAAATTTATCATGTCAAAAGAATTTGTTTGTTTTTCTGGTATTGAACAAAAAGGTAATAGAAGATCTTTAAAAGATAGATTTATTTTTATTACTTCTTCTAGCACTACTTGGAATGATTTTCTTGATAGTGTAACACAGGTATATGACTTTGAAAAATTAAATTATATTGTTTTTCTTTCTGATGCTGGAAAATGGCTTATTAATGGTGCTCCTGATTTAAAAATGTTTCCTCAAAATGAAATTATTATGTGTTTATGTGAATTTCATGTTAGACAGAAAGTAAATCGTATTACTGCTAATCAAGAATATAGAGATAAATTAAATAAAGCTATAGATGATGACAAGAAAAAAGAATTTATTTCTTTAATGATAGAAATTAAAGATTTAAAAAAGGATAACCCTAAACGGCTTGAAAAATTAGAAGAATATGAAAAATATATTTTAAACAATTGGAAAAAAATTAAAAATATGGCTGCTAGTCCTAGTAAATCTTCTATAGAAAGTCATATCTCACATTATATCGCTAGATATTTTTCTTCTAGACCTAAGGCTTACTCTAGAAGCACAATTGAAAATCTTTTGAAATTACAAGAAGCTAAAATTAATGGTATTGACATTAAAACTCTATTTTTAAAAAGTTATAAAAATGATTCTGTTGTAACTTACAATCAAAAAGAACTTGATTTCTCAATATTTGATAATTCAAGTTCTTCCAATATTCCTATTATTTCTTATGGAAAAGTTGATAATTTATATAATGCTTTATTCGAATTAGCACATTGTTAATATCTTTCTTTTATCATTTTCCCGACAAAAAGTTACACTATCTATTCATATTTAAATAATATGTATATTAAATTTTTATCAAATTATTCACAAATAATATTTTTATGTTATTTTTATTCCTTTTATTTATAAAACTAAGGTGGTAAACATAAAAAAATTTATTAAAGAAAATAAAATAGACAAATAAAAAGCTATTCATATCGAATAACTTCTATTTAAAATATTTTAATCTTTTAAATTCTTTTCTAAAAATAATTCACTATCATAAAAATCTCTTATAGTAATTTTTAAAGTTTTGCAAATTGGATTATTAACTTTTAATGATAACACATCTTGTAAGGTTGTAGGTGAAATTGCAGACAATTCTGCAAGTCTGTCTGGTGTATAATAGTAATTATTACATAATATTCTATAACTAACAGCCTCTTTAAAGAACATATAAATCACTTCACTTTAATACTTTACATTATTATTCTACTAGAACAAGTTTAGTTGTTGATATTGGAAATGCATAGAAACCATATTTATAAAAATATTAATAATTACTAAAGTTAAAATAATAGATACATAAATTTTTCCAATTTTAAAAACATTTATACTTATTAATAAACTTTTTAATTTTCCGTCAAATATAAGCAAACACCAAAAATAGAAAAAATAAATCATTAATAATGATAATACAATACTTAATATCATTATTAAAATCGCTTTAATAAAAAATATATAATTTTCTTGGAGTACATTATACCCTAAAGCTTTTAACAACATAAAATATTTTTTATCGTTAAAAATAATGCTTTTTATTAGAAAGAAGAACATTATAAAAGATATAATTAAAATAAAGACAAAAACAAAATTAAATATTTTAGCTTGATTTTCAACAGTTTCAAGCTCAAGCATTTTTTTTGTGCTTGCAAGATGTCCTTCTATATTATTATTTTTTAAGTATTTATTAAATGATTCGATATCTTTATAATTTTTCAATAATACTAAATAATAAGATTTTTTATAAAATGGGTCAAATATGTTTTCAACATTTTCAACTTCAAAATTCTTTTTTATCATATCTATAAAGTCACTATCACTTAGTACCATAACTTCTCGGTTTTCTCTATAATTTCTACAGTTGTTAACTAAATAATTGTTGTAAAAATATAATACACAAAATAAACAAATAATTAAATTAATCATTGTAAACAATAATATATGTATAATTGTGTTTTTTTTATTTCGCAAAAATATAAAAGATAATTTATACATTTAATTTTCCAATATGTCGATGAATCATAAAACTTAATAATACGTTAAAAATAAATATTAATATAACACTAGCAATTCCATCAAAGCTATATAAAACACGTAATTTGCTTAATATAAACGGATAATTTATAGTAAGTATTTTTATAACTAGCATAGATATTATAGTTATTACTAAAACGAATAAGAAATAAACAAATACTTTTATAAGTAATGAAATAAAATAGATAATTTTAATCTCTTTTAAATTAAATCCTAAAACATTAAGTTGTCTATAATATTCTTTATCTTCATAGTAGTCCTTTTGAAATACCAAAAAAATAAAAATAAAAATTATCACTATAGCTATGTTATACACTAAATCGGCAGTGTTATTAATCTGTTGAGTCTCATTTTCATCAAAATAAAACATTCTATTATAATTATAACCAGACTTTTCAAGGCTCATTTCAACTTTTTCTACTTCTTCATAACTAGATACATTTAAAGCATAAACTGGATGGTTAATTTGATAAACATAATCTTCTTCTAAATCAGTATATTCATTCTTAGTTATATCATGGATAGTTTTTTTATTAACATAACACTCACTTTCATCATAATAATTATTAGCATTTTTATATAAACCAACTAATTTGATTGGAATTTCAAATTTATACTTATCATCTAAATTACGACTGAACATATAACCATTATAATCAAAAACAATTTCTTTTCCTAAATAAGAATCTAAATTAAAATTATCTTTTTTAGAGTAATATTTTATATTATTTAAACTTTCTGGATAAAAATTAATAGGACATACCATATAATATCCATCATTGTCTGGAAAATTTGTACCTTTTACTATTTCAGGCAAACTTTCATTACTAGAATTATAAATTTGAATATCTCCACTAAATTTATCAGTTTTAAATAAATCACTATGTATAACATCACTAAATTCATACATATAAGAAATATTAGTAACATTTTCAATATTTTTAAGAGTATTATAATTTTCTTCATTAGTTAAATCTTCTCGTTTATCTACTTGTAACATATACGTTGCTAAATAATTTTTAGAGTCGTTTAATTTAAAATTATTATAAAATTTTTTATAATAATTAGACCCTATAACCACAAGAATTGCTAAACTTACCAATATAGCATTAATTATGTTGGATTTCTTTCTTAATTGAAAAAATGTTAATTTCAAATAATTTATCATTTATCTTTCTCCTTCAATTTTTTGTCTTCAAGTTTTAGAACTACATCAGCATATTTTTGTACCCTATCATCATGACTTACAATAATAACACATTTATTTTCTTTTGATAAACATTTAAGAATATTTAATACAGCAACAGTACTTTCTGAATCAAGAGAACCTGTTGGTTCATCAGCAAGAATTATATTAGGATTATTTGCTAAACTTCTTGCTATCGCAACTCTTTGCTGTTCTCCACCACTTAATTCTTTTGGAAAATGTGTTTCTCTATCGACCAAACCTACTAATTTTAATAGTTCATAAGCTTTCTCTTTACGCTTTTTATTAGTTATATTCTTATCCAAATACATAGGTAACATAACATTTTCATAAGCTTTCATAAGAGGATTCAAATAAAAATCTTGAAAAATAAAACCAATTTCCTTATTTCTTACTTTAGCTTTTTCAAATTCGTTCAAAGAATTAATCTCTCTACCTTTAATATTAATAGAGCCACATTCTTCTTTAATTAATAAGCCTAATATTTCAATTAAAGTAGATTTACCAGCACCACTTTTTCCAATAATGCAATATAAAGAATTAGATTTAAAACTATAAGTAACATTATCTAAAACTTCAACTCTATGATTACCTTTTTTATAAGACTTTTTTATATTTTTTATAGTTATCATTTTACCTCCATTTTATAAATACATAAAGTTCCTATAAATAGTTATATTTACAGGAACTAATAAAACATTTTATCTTTAATTAAATATAAAAACGTACATTGCCACGCCAAGCAGCATCATCTGTATTATCATTTGTAATCTTCATATATGAATTACCTAAAACCGATTTAAAGGTTAATAGTCCACCCATATTAGTAGGGCAATGTTTTGTTTCTACATTCATATATCCATATCCTAATCTTGGTGATTTTGCAAGGACAAATTTAGTAGAAGTATACCCACTTCCTGATGCCATACCACTATAATCACCATTAATATTTAAAGTTTGAGATAAATAGAAATTATTAATTAACACCTTCTTTTCATCTTTTCCTATTGAATAATTATTCTCATTAACAATATATTCTCTAGCATATACAGTTAAACCTCCTGCAAATAAAGTAATTAAAGTAATAGCAAATAAAATTAAATTTTTTTTCATAATAAATTTCCTCCTTTTAAATTTAATTTTTTAAAATTATCAAGAATATTTTTGATGTAATTAATACATAAAATTAAGTATATCTTAAGGCACCTACATCACACCTTTCGAAAATATATTTAATAAATCATAAAAGATTTATCATCATTATTAAACTCCTATGTCAATACCACCCATTTGGTCATAAATGTTGACTGCTGGTCCACTAAATTTAAATACGCCGCCATATCCATATCTAGCTAAAGTATATTTTTTACTATTATCAAGGCTTATTGAACTTTTAGCATGTTGATAGCTTGCATATATATGTCCACCTTTATTAACTCTAAAAACTTGATTAACAATTATTCCATTGTTATTACCAGTAGGTAATTTCAATGAAACTCCAAAACCATGATTGAATTTTTGCATATAAGTTTCGCTAGAATTTGTAACAGTAGTAACAGGAGAATTTAATAATGATGTTTTTTCTAAATAGGCTCCCATTACATCATAACTTCTGATAGTTGGATATGCTTTCCAAGTAAGAGTAACAGATACAAAGCAATTAGAATTACAAGAAGTAGCTATTTTAAAAATTTTAGCATTAGTTTCATGGAAAGTTCCTAATGGCATTATTACATCATTTGTCTTAATATTTAATTCGCCACTCATAATATCAGAATTAACAAAATTATTATAATCAGCCTTAGTAAATAAATTTTGACATCCATCCCAAAATAATTGTGTTAAAAAGTCATATTCTTCCTTTGAAAAAGAAATACCATTATCATTTATAAAATAAGCTTCTTTAGCATATACTTCGCTAGTACTGATAAAAAGTAACAACAATAATAGTGATATAATCAAAATGCTTTTTTTCATAAAGTTTCCTCCTCTCAAATTAGAATATCATAAAATAAAAAAATAGGTAGGGACTTTCAGTCCCTACCCTAATAATAGAGGTTTTCTCATTTATTTTAACTCAATTAATCGCTCTAATAATATCATAAAAAGTATTAATTTTATCTTCTATCTTTTCACAATTTCCTATTTCACAATTATTAGTATTTTTACTTTTTATAAATTTATTAATTAATTTATTTTTATAATATTCTTGAAAAGTTAACTGTTTGTCTGAAAAATTATATATCCATTCATATTCCTTTTTCTTTAAAGAATTTATTGTTAAAATGCGTGAGTTTAAAACATATACTAATTCATAATTGTCAAAAGTATTAGTACAAAAATTATTATTACAAGTGAAATTATCTTTTATTTTTTCTTCTACCATATTTAATTCTCTATCATAATTAATTTCATCTTTTATAGAATAATCTTCTTCTTTAGGAACAAAATAATCATTACTAAAATTTTTTTCATAATTTAACTTAATAATTTTTTCACTATCATTAAAATATATTTTTAAATATAATTCTTTCATAATATTTTTAACATTTTTAAAATCAATATAAGCATTATATCCTTTGAAGTCTGTAAAAATAATATTATTAGAATCAGTTTTCATAATTAAACATTCATTTTCTTTTTTGTCTTTAAAGAATAATTCAATAACGTTAATATTCTTATCTGATGAAATGCCACCTAAATTAAAATATACTTTTTCATTAGTCATTACTAGTATACCATCTGTTATTTTAATATCTTCACTATCATAATAAATATGATATACTTTTAAAGAATTATAAGTACTTACAAAATAATAAACTAAAAAGCTTAAAACTAATAATAATATAATGCTGACTAGTATTTTTAATGTTTTTTGTTTTTTATTTCTTTCATTATACAATTTAATAGGTACCTCTTCAATATCATCTTTATTTACTTTTGTAGTTCTTTCACCATAAAGCACCTCATTAATTGAAACTTCAAATATCTCACTTAATTTGATTAAACAATCAGGTTCTGGACACCTTTTGCCTCGTTCCCATTTTGATACTGCGTCACGAGAAATAGGTATAAGTTCTGCTAATTTATATTGACTCATATTTTTTTCTTTTCTTAATTCAGCAATAAATAATCCCATTTTTTCTTGATTCATAGTCAACACCTCTTCCAAAATTTACCAATATTATAAATATTTTGAAAAGAAATATCAATAACATAATCATCTAAGTATTTCGATAATATTCTGAATTAATTCTATTTATATTATTTTCATTATGTTATAAATACTATAAAAATTCTAATTTTTAATGACTCTTATTATTTGTTATCTAATTTGATAATTTAACAAATCATATAATTTTTTAACATCTTCAGGGTTTAGAGAAAGAGTATATAAATCTTCATATTCTTCATGAAACATAAATATAATATCTAAATATTGATGTTCACTACAAAGCCAAAAATTAAATCTTAATTTAGGATTAATAAAGCTAACTTTCTCTTCTATTAATTTATTTTTATTTATACTTTTTAATAAATTAAACAAATATATTAATTCCTTTTTTTTAAAAAAGTCTTCTGTCAAAATTGTAGCAAAATTACTATTTCTTATTCCAAAAGTAACTATAACATCATCATTATCATCTTTTAATTTTTTAACAGAATGTTTAATTTCAAAGAATAAAGTAGTAAGCTCTTTATTTACCAGTATATATGGAAAATTATATTTTGAGTTGTCTCTTCTAGTAAAAATCAACTTTTCTTTCATTATTACACCTTCTACAACCTAATTATAACACAATTTATGTAATATAATTTATTATTAACAACATAATGAAAAAAGACTATATGCACATACTCTAGTAAGAAAACAAAATATTATATAGCTTCTAAAATGTATCTCAAACATTACTGCCCCATATCAAACGGATACTACATTGCTACTCCATTTAATAAGTTAATTATACAAAAATATAATAACTATGTCAAAGTAAACCTATTTTGTTCAGAAATAAAGAGTGAAAATAAATAAGTCGCTCTTTTTGTATGAATAAAGCAAAAAATAAAACTGTAAAAATTATTTTTTCGCAAAGCATTTAAATTTAAAACATTTAAAATAATTTCTGTAAACACCATATAAACCAGAAAAATAAATATTTATTAATATATCAAGCGGTAATTTAACACTTTTAAAATAAGAAATCTCCGCAAACCATTATAAAATGGCTATTT
>CAOJBM010000072.1 GCA_948329525.1 uncultured Mycoplasmatota bacterium | reverse complement strand
CTCTATTATACATGAAAAAACACATAAGTTTTATAAACTCATGCGTTTATCCTGTTATATATTTCCTTTTTTTGATTCTAACACAAATCTTTTAATCTTGAAAGATATAACAAGTGTGACTTAATACTATTTTTAATAATCATGTGATTTAAATCAACAAATTCTAAATCTAACTTTGATATTAGTTTATTTTCTGGACAATAATAATTATTGAAATTTACTTGTTCTACTTTTATTGTTTCTTTATATTTCTTACTTTCTAAATCATTATAGAAATTAGATACAAAATTTGATAGGTAAACATCACTTTTATTATCAGACGATTTAATCCTTTCTTTACTTGTCCTTTCTTTATCAAGATGATTTATCTCGACATTCACCTTATAAGTTTTATCATCACTTACAAATAAAATATCTACTTCATTAGCTATTTATTGATAATTAAATTTTCCTTGGACATTGCTACCTAATGTATATTTGCCAATTGGGTGACCTATTGCGTACTCAACCATTCATTCTACATATTTTCGGACATTATAGTTTCCCCGATACCAAAGTATTTTGAAAACAAAGTCTTTTATTAGATCCAGAAATATTGGATTTTCTAATGGGTCTAACGCTTATCTTTTAACGAAATATCAATTACGAAACTAGCAAGATAAATTCCTGCTACAGAGGGAACTAAGGCTGATGAACCAGGAGTTCTATCGTTAATTTTTCTTGGAACTTCCTTACTAGCAACCACAGGTATCTTTTTATCTATCTTTCTTTCTTTTAATTCTTTTCGCATTACTTTAGCTAAAGGGTCATTACTAGTTTTCCAAATATTAGTTATTTCTAATTTTGTTGGATCGAGTCGATTACCAGTTCCCATACAAGATATTATTTTAATATTGTTTTGGAGACAATATATAATTAATAGTAATTTTGTCGTAATAGTGTCACAAGCATCTATTACAAAGTCATAATGGTTCTTAAAAAGGTCTAAATAGTTATCTTTATTAATCTTTTCATTAATTGTAGTAATATTTATATTAGGATTTATGGCTAAAGCTCTTTTCTTGGCTTCCAAGACTTTACTATTCCCTAAATTTTCTCTAGTAGTAATTATTTGTCTATTTAAGTTACTTAAATCTATAACATCATAATCAACAATGGTTATATTTTCGACACCCATTCTTACTAGAACTTCTAAAGTATAACCCCCTACTCCACCAATTCCTACTAATAAAATATTTAAACTCTTAATTTTAACAAATTCTTTTTTAGTTAATATTTTTTCTAATCTTTCAAACATTTGAATCACTTCCATAAAAAAAATCCCAATGGGTAACTTGCCAGTGATAAAAGCCCGCGCTATGCAGGTGGGCATCACGAGAACTGCTTTAGGAGCCTGTATCAATGATACAGTATTCAACACCACAATTCTGTTAGATTCCCAATAATCACTTACTCGGTTTTATGTATGACAAGCTATTTAATCCCATTGGGTAATTTCATTATAGCAATAAATTAATAATACTTCAACAAATATTACTTATTTTGACAAAATATTTAAGCAGCAATTTCAGGATTAGTATTAACCGCATCACTTATTGGAACATTTACTTGATTAACTGGATTAGTATTTTGTCCTAAATTTGGTTCTTGATTAGTTGCTGGAGTATTGTAAACTGATGGCTGACTTATTACTTCTACTGGGGCAATATTATTATTTACTTCTTGAACTCCACTATTTTCACTTACAATAGGCATTTCTGCAACTTCTACTTTAGGTTGTTCTACCACTGCCCCACTTTTTTGAGAATCTAGAATCTCCCATCTTTTATTGACATCACAAGAATTAGAATTTGGAGCTGGATTAGGCATTTCTAATTTAATAATCATTGGTAATTTAAATGCTCCCCCAAAACCAACACAGTTTCCCGGTTGCAAGACTTTTTGTTTTTCAATAACATCTTGACTAATATTAGGTAACATCGTTCTAATATATTCGATATCTTTAGGGTGAGTCATCTTAAATATTAAGAAGTTAGAACATTGGGCAATTACCGTATCCGATAACTCAACAGGTCTTTGAGAAATAATATTTAATAAAACCCCATATTTTCTTCCTTCTTTAGCAATACGGTCAAAGATATTATAACCAATTAAGAAGACATCACTATCTTTTTGCACATAACGATGGGCTTCTTCTAAAAATAAATGAAATGGTATAGTTGCCCTTTGTCTTCTTGACTTCGCAAAATCAAAGAAAAGTCTTGCAAATATTTTAACTGTAATTTTAGAAAAAGTATCGTCTAAATCTTCTAAGTTAATATTGATAATTTGAGCTTTTTTATTATTTTTAGTTACTAAACTTGCAATATAATTTTCAACAGAAATATAAGAATCATATTTATAGATGTTTGCAATACGACTATTGATAATCGAGTTAAGTCTTACTTTCATAATCATGGCATCATCATATAACTCTTTATTATTTTGGAAGCCTTCACTAATTAGAGTAAATTCTAAAGCATTTTGAAAGTCTTTAAGTGTATAAAAAGCATCTTTTGGTTCCTCTGTCATCTCTAAAGTTTCATCAACTCGTTTTAAAATATAATCAGTAATTAATACGGACTCGCCAAAATTACCATTAGAATCAATCTCAAAACACTCGGATAAACTTCTTGTATAACCAAGACCTGGAATAACACTATCAAAGTTAAATTCATCGGTATGACATACTTCTAAGACTTTAAAGATGTCATTTTTCTTATTAGCTGTGACTTGGTTACTATATAAAATAGCTATCAGTGCTTTGGCTATTAAATGGTTTTTATACTTAATTGCTGTTTCATCGTTTTTAGAGAAAATTCTAACTAATTTTAAAGCTCTTTCCAAAATTGGTATTTGGGTATGAGTACTACATTGTAAGAAGATTGTTAAATCATCTAAACTAAGTAAATGAAAAGGAATATGTAACTCATAATCATCTTGTTCTTGAACATTAGTTGTAATAAATTTATAGCTATAGTTAGGATTATATTTATTTATCTCGGCAAAAGCGGTTTTATATTCGCCATAAGCATCGAAAATAAAGATATTTGCGTTATATGATACTAAAGAAGGGTTTTGAAAGATATTTTGAACAATTCTTGCCACCCCACAAGACTTACCACTACCAGTATTTCCAAATATCGCCATATGATTAGCAAATAAGGAATTAATATCCGCACAAACTGTGTAATCAGTATAAATAGATGATTGTCCTACTTTAAATGTTGTTTTATCATACTTACCTACTATTTCCATTAATTCATCATTATTTATTTTTCGTATTTTCGAATTTAAAGATGGCTTTCTAATAACACCACTAATATATTTGCCACTTTCTAAAAATTCTCCTAGAAATCTTATTTTAATCGTATCATCTGTTACTTCCTCTACTTCTCCAAGTACACATTGTGTCCCTTCTTCAAAGACAACGTGTACATTCATCAAGTCTCCTTCTTCAGCTAAACTATCTAATTTTTCAACATGAGCAATATTTTCTCCAATATATTTTATTTTACCAAACATTAAGTACCAACACCTTTTCTATTATAAATATAATATCATAAAAGTCACTAAAAAACTAGATAGTATTAATCTAGTTTAGCTATTTCAAAGTGTATGGCGAAAATTCATACCCACCTCCACTTTTTATTTCACTTGTTGATTTCAGAGTGACGATGGGACGGACCCCGCTACCTGTTCTCGAGCCGTTTGCATATCCACCACTACTATATTTATACAATTCGTATCTGTTCAGCCTTGGAAGACCATCATATTTCCTCACGTAACGCCCACCAAAACTCCAACTAGTTTTGCTTGTACTGACGAGATAATGGCGAGAAGCTAGCCAATAATTATATCCATAATCTACACTGTCTCCTGGAGCCATATCGCCGTAAACATCAGTCACCAAAAGATAATCCGTATTGTATCCCAAATCACCAGCCCCCAAGTGTTCATCGTCTGTAACACATAAATAAGTAGCACTCGAACAATAATTCCATTGAGACTCAGATGAAGTCGATTTATCCCACGGAGACGTTGTATCCGTAAATCTAGTTGATAGTGTTATTGTTTGTGTCTGCTTTGAAAACCCTATATGTCTTGTACTTGCTACATGTACTCCATCTGTATATTGAGACGCTATAGTATTTAACCCTTTAATTAAATTTATATAACCTTCTAATCCATGAAAATATACATCTGTACTTGATACATAATGTGATACCATATCTACTGTTCCATCATCATTCTTATTTATTACTCGCCATAAATTTAACTCACTTGGATTTATCGTCTGATCACTATCATATCCTGTTAAATTTTTTGATATTGTATAACTTGTACTTGTTGGGGTCATACTTATATATTCTCCTATTTCTACATGATCTGAAATAGGATCTATAGTTTTGATGTTACCATCCTTACATACTTCTCCATAACTACTTGTTATACATAATTGATAATAGTATGTTGTATTATGCCTTAAACCTGTAATACTACACTTACTATTTGTTACACTACTTGCAGTACTTCCATAATTTGTACTTGTTCCATATTTACATGTTGTTGTAATATCATCTCCTGATGCTGTATATGTTAATGTAATTCCCGTTGTTGTACTTGTTGCTGTTATATCAGATAACGATGGTGTTTGTATTGTCTTAATACTTCCATCAACACACTTACTTCCTTTTCCTGTCTCTGTACATATTTGATAATAATATGTTGTATTTTCTGTTAATCCTGTGATTGTACAATTTGTATTCGTAGCATCAACCACTTCATTATCATATGTTCCTGCTTCTATTCCCCATTTACATGTTGTACTTATATCTCCATTAGCATTGTATATTATATTTATTGTATCTATTGTACTTGTTGCATTTAAATCTATTATTTCTGGATCATCAAAATCTTCACTAGCATTTACCACTATCTTACTGGCAAATGTTTTATTTTGTTCTTCTATTGTTACTGCTTCATCTATCCATATTCTTAAGGTATATGTTACACTTTCATTTGCTTCTAATCTTCCACTTATTAGTCTTCTTGATTCTACTGAATCATTATAATAGGGTTCAGCTTCACTATATTCACTATATAATTTATTCGTCTCATCTAATGCTACTCTTATACTTGTATTTTGAAATGTCGTATTAGATAGCGACTCTAAGTTAACATCATATGCTGCTTTACCATTACATGTATTTGTTATAGTAAATGTATATGGTGTCGTCTTCATACCATCTTCTGTTGTAATTGGAAATGAGTTAGCTAAATTAATTGGATTATTACCTTCAAACTGTACTCCAAAACAACCACTTGCTATATAGTTTGTTCCTTCTTGTACTCTAGTTTGTTGCCATAAGGCATAACTTATTCCAACTACTAATATTAATGCAACTATCGTTATACTACTTATTAAAATTATTTTCTTTTTCTTTACTTGTTCTTCTTCCATTATAATTACCTCACTACTATTATCTTTCCCAAATTTAATAAAATTATATAAGGTATTTATACGTACCTTAATATATTTAAATTATAACAAAATAATAAGGCACCTGCAAGTGCCTTATTATTAAAGTAATGTAAACATAATTATATAAAGAAAAAAAGGTCTTACCCTTCTTTTAAAATTTCGATTGCTTTACGCATCTTCATATCATATTTAACAATATCTAAACCACCAAATTGTGCTAAGAAATCTTCTTTAGTAAGTCCATAATTTTCAGCCATTTTTCCTGCTTCTTTATCAGCATCTTTATCATTTATTTCAATTTTTTCTGCTTCAGCTATTTCTTCTAATAAGTATCTATAACGTACTCTTTTGTTAGCTTCTGGTTCCATTTGTTTATGCAAATCTTCATGTTTCATTCCACTAAATTGCATGTATTGTTCCATTGATAATCCTTGCATCTTTAATTGTTCTTCAAATTGGTGAAACATACGATGAACTTCATCATCAATAATTTCTTCGTTAATATCACCTTTTAAATTTTTACTAGCAGCTTCTAAACAATCATTGATATATTTATCTTCAATATCAACTTTTTTTCTTTCTTCAATTGCTTTTTTAACTTCTTTATTAAATTCTTCTTCCGTTTTAATATTTTCATATCCTAAATCTTCATAAAAACTCTTATCTAACTTAGGTAATACTCTTTCTTTAATCTCTCTTAAAGTAACTTTAAATAGAACTTTTTTACCTGCTAATTCTTTCGTATAGTTTTCTGGGAAAGTTAAATTTAATTCTTTTGTTTCTCCAACTTTCATCCCAACTATTCCTTCTTCAAAGCCAGGAATAAAAGTATGACTTCCTATTTCAAGTGGATAGTTAGCACCTGTTCCACCATCAAGTGGTTTATCATCAACAAATCCTTCAAAGTCAATAACTGCTGTATTACCTTCTAGTACTTCTCCTTTATCTTTAACAACTATTTCAGCAAACTGAGATGTAAGTCTTGCCACTTCTTCATCAATTTCCTTTTTGCTTACTTTAATAGCTTCTTTTTTGATACCTAAATCTTTATATTTACCAAGTTTTAATTCTGGTTTAGTTATAATAACAAATTCATATTTAATATGTTTTTCATCAAGTTCTTTAATATCAATTTGTGGTTCACAAACAGGAATTAGTTTATTATCTTTCATTACTTTGTTATAAGCATCTGGTAGAGCAATATCTACTGCCTCAGGATATAATACTTCAATACCCATTTTCTTTATATAAATATCTTTAGGGCAAGTGCCTTTTCTAAAACCATCTATTTTAGTATCTTTAACTTTTTTCTTAAAAGCCTTATCTAAAGCGTTCTCCCAATCTTTTCCTTTCACTTCATATTCAATAACGTGTTTATTTTTCATAATTCTTCCTCCAATAACAAATATTATACCTTAATAAATGATTAACTTCAACCAATTATCGACATCTTCGATTATTATCTGTTTTAACTACATCTTTATTAAAATCATAGCTATATCTAGTACAATAAGAACTAATATCAGTTGAAGGAGATACTAAAACATTTATTTCGCCATTACTATAAATATCAACTTTAAACGCAGGTAAGGAATCATTAGTACCAATATAATTAGTATGAGCAAGTTTTATTTCAAAAATAGATTTATTATCTAATACTCGTATTACTCTAAAAACATTATTAGTATCAACAGAGATTGCATAAGCATCTTCAATAAATGCTAGTACTAAATTATTTGTGTTTATTACTGAAGAACCATCACTATTAAAAATTTTATAATATTTAAAGGTATCTAAACCTTTTTTATCAATTGTAATTGTTTTTATAAATTTTTTACTATTACTAAAATAGGCATCAACAATTATCTCACCAAATTTTTCACTCTCTTCTTTTGTTTTATCATTTAATAAGAACCATTTTTCATCTTTTAAAACAATATACTCTTTAGTAGCTTCATTAAAGTTAATAGAATCATATATATAATCTACTAAAACTTCGACACCATCATTAGTAATTTCTATAATCCCCCATTTATGATTATCACCTTTAACAATGTATCTTCCTAAATATCCTTCAGCTAAACCATCTTTATTAATAAGACTATATTTAATATCTTTATATTCTCCGATTATTTCATCTTTTTGTAAATCTAATAAATAGATTGTTCTCTCATACTGATTTTTATTAGCTTTATCTTCTTGTTTGTAAGAATCATCAATAAAAGCATAACGCTTATTAAATAGAGCAAATTTAGGTTCTTCTACCTCGGTATTATTTTCTAAAGTTCTTATATTATAATCATCACTACCAGAAGTAGCTTTAAAGCAGTCATTAGCTGTATTTAAGCATTTATAAGTTTTTAAATCATTTCCATTATAATAGTAGATAATTCCTTTTAGTTCATCTAACCTTTCAGGATTATCAGGTACTTCGTAATCTTTTTTTGTTACAGGAAAATTTCCTACAGCTTGAGGACGAGCCATTTTGGACAAAAAAGATTTCAATTCTATTTTACCAATGGCTTTTCTTCGATATTCCCTATAAACCCAACCAAGTCCATAATACTCTTTAACTTCTCCATCACTAAATTCTACTGTTTTTTTATTTAACGTTATTAATGGCGGTGTACTATTTTTGTATCTTACATAATCAACAATAAATAAAAGTATATATAAGACAACAAGACTTAATATACTAATTTCGATAATCTTCTTTTTTCTTTTTACTGCTCTATCATCATACATTTATTATCACCTATCATTATATTAGCATAGTTTTAATAAATAGACAATTTGATATTACTACTCCCACAAATCAAAGAAAAAAAATTTTTATAAGTTTTGCTTCAATCTCGGGAATTTAACACTTTTAAAATAAGAAATCTCCGCAAACCATTATAAAATGGC
>CAOJBM010000071.1 GCA_948329525.1 uncultured Mycoplasmatota bacterium | reverse complement strand
GAATTATACCCCTAACAATAACAGTTCACTGAACTGTTATTGTTTCGATTAAAATTATTTTCTTTTTATTCTTAACTTGTTTTTCTTCTTCCATAATAAAACCTCACTACTATTTATCTTTCCCTATTTTATTAAAATTATGTTAAGGTATTTGTAATTACCTTATATTTAGAGTATAACTTAACAAAATTTAATTAGTCAAGAACAAATAGTACTGAATACATAGAATAATTTGATGAATTTTAAGGCAAAAGCCCACAATAAAGAGCATAATTACATTATGCCTTTTATTGTAAATATGTAAAGTACTGTGTAAATATTTAATTTTGTTTTTTTTCAATATATGAAACTATTTCATTAATAGTATTATTAAAATTATCAAAATCAACATTAAACCATTTAATATCCATTTGATTGTTAAACCAAGTATATTGTTTTTTAGCATAATTTCTTGAATTTTGTTTTATAAGCTCATTAACTTCTTTTAAAGTTTTTTTATTATCAAAGAACTCATATAACTCTTTATAGCCAATAGCAGTTTGCAAAGCCTTACTTTTGTATTTTTTTATATAAAATGGTTTTACTTCATCTACTAAATTAATAAACATATCATCTAATCTTTGATCAATTCTTTTATATAATATATCTCGAGAAGTTGTAAGACCAATAAATAAAACATCATCATAAAGTAACTCGAAATCATTTTGTTCTTGGTAAGTATCACTTTCTAACTTTTCTAATAGTCTTTCACACCTTCTTCTGTTATTTTTATCTACTTCAATGTCGTAGTTATCTAATAAACTATTTATTTCTTCTAAAGACAAAGCATTATAATCTTTTTTCTCCTCTTCTCTATTAAAGATATAATTATATAAAGCTGCCTTAATATAATATCCTGTTCCTCCGACTAAAATTGGAACTTTCCCCTTACTTTTAATTTCTTCAATTTTACATCTTGCATCTTTCTGATAATCAAAAACACTATAGTCTTCTTCCACTTCTTTTATATCTAGTAAATGGTGTTTAACTCCTTCCATTTCCTCTTTCGTTACTTTCGCAGTACCAATATCCATTCCTTTATATACTTGAGTGGAATCAGCATTAATTATCTCGCCATTATAAATTTTAGCTAAAGCAACACTTAGTTTTGTTTTTCCAACAGCTGTTGGACCTGTTATTACTATAATCATTTCATCACCTCCTAAAATATTGTATTTCTTCTATATCTACCGATTGATTTATGAAATCCATAATTTCGCTATATCCATGTACATTCCCTATTATTTGTCCTTCTTTATCCATAATAAAGCCACCAACAAAGTCATAAAAATCAAACTTTTTGATAATACATTTGATTTTTAATTTATTTATAATCTTTCTTTGTCTTTCTGTTATAGTTTCTGGTAAATAAAGATTTAAACAATTTTCAGTTCCATCTATTTCAAATATAATATGCCCTAAAGTAGCAAGTTCAAATTCAAATGTCGTTTTACATGGTAAATTAGTAATATTATATTTCTTGATAAATTCAAACTCTTTATTATAATGGTTTTCACCTTTTTTTAACTTTTCAAAATATACTTTACCATTAGTCTTTTTTTCGTTTGGAATAATTAAAACAGCATCATAATCTTTGTTCATCATATACCTCTAATTCATTGCTCGTTTAAACATTTTTTCCATATCATAAATACTAAACTTAATAATTGTTGGTCTTCCATGAGGACAATTATAGGGATTATCTGTTAAAACAAGCTCATTTAATAACTCTTCCATTGCTTCAATACTTATTCTTGTATTACCTTTAATACTCATTTTACAAGCTAGAGTTATCGCAATATGTTCATTAAACTTGACAGGGTTAAACTTATTACCCATAATAATAATTGAATCAATTATTTTATGAATACTTTCTTCTTCAAACCCTTCTTTTAACCAAGTAGGATGTTCTTTTACGATATAAGTATTAAGACCAAATTCCTTTAAGACAAAACCCATATTAGTTAAAACATCCATATGTTCTTGAATACAAACAAAGTCTGATGGAGCAAGTTCAATATTAATTGGAAATAAAGGAGCTATCGAAGTTATTTCCTTTTCTTTCAAAGCTTTTAAATACTTTTCATAATTAATTCGCTCTTGGGCTGCATGTTGGTCAATCATATAAACACCATCATCGTTTTGAGCAATGATATAGGTGCCTAGTGCTAATCCAATAGGATATAGAACCAAATTCTTCATTTCTTCATTTATAATTAATTCTTTTGGTTCTTCTATTTTTTCATAAGGAGCACTATCTTCTTTAATACTAAAATCTAATTCTGTTTGAACACTACTCTCTTTATCTTCATACATTTTAACAACAGAATCAATTATTTCGTCTTTTTCTATAGTATTATTAATTTCAGGCATGGCACTAGGGATTAACAAATTTTGATATAAAACATTTTTAATAGTATCAACTATCATTTTACATAATTCATCCATTTTAGAAAATTTTATATCTTGTTTAGTTGGATGAATATTAACATCTATTAATGTTGGGTCAGCTTCTATTTTTAAAACTACTATAGGGTATTTAGAATCGGGTTTATAAGTATAATAAGCATCGTTTATTGCTTTATTTAAGTCGTTATTTCTTACAACCCTGCCATTAACAATTGTAATAATAAAATTCCTATTGGACTTTAATATTTCTGGTTTACAAACGTAACCACTTATTTCATAATCATCATTACTATTTTTTATTTCTAACATTTGCTTAGATACAGAAAGACCAAAAACTTCATGAATTGTTTTTAAAAGGTTATCACTACCTGTCGTCTTAATCAAAGAATTTCTATTATTTGTTAGTTCAAAACGAATATCAGGGTTTGCTAAAGCAATCTTTTCAATAAAAGATAAAGAATTATACATTTCTGTTTGTTCACTTTTTAAATACTTTAACCTAGCAGGTGTATTATAAAATAAATTTTTAATCGTGATACTCGTTCCTTTTTTACAAGATGCCTCTTCCTTATTTAGTAATTTACCACCTTTAATATTAATCTTTGTGCCAACATTCCCATCATTAGTTAATAGTTCTACTTCAGAAACTGAGGCGATTGATGGAAGTGCCTCACCACGAAACCCTAAAGTATTTATAAAGAATAAATCATCTTCTTTAGTTAATTTACTTGTGGCATGACGTGAAAAAGCTAGCATGGCATCGTTTTCATCCATTCCTATTCCATTATCACTAACTTTAATGCCCATTAAACCACCATTTGTCAGTTCTACTTTAATTTCACTACTCCCTGCATCAATACTATTTTCGACTAGTTCTTTCACAATAGATGAACATTTTTCAACAACTTCCCCAGCGGCGATTTTATTAGCAAGATTCTCACTCATTACTTTTATTTTACTCATTTATATTACTTCCTTTATTAACACTTGTTTGTAATTCTTCTTTATATTTAACATAAAGTTCGTTATTTAATTCTAAACCCAAATCCGCAATTTTCATTAGTCATTGTTTTAATGTTCAAATTATCATAAACTAATTGCGTTAAATTAATTTTACTTCATGGGTCAATAACACATTATTACGTATTTTTCGTTTTTTTGATTTTACGTAATAGTTTTCTACACACTATTTTAACTGTAAAACTATTTACCTTTATCATCTTCAAAAATAGACTTTCTTACCTCGATAATCTCTGGTCCTTCAAGCATTATTTCAACTATCGTAGCTTTTTTTACATTAATAAAACCTAAGCCTTTGATAATAATGTCGGAATTATCATCTATTTCTAATTTTAAATTAAAATCTTTAATACTAGACTTAAAACTCTTCTTAATCTTAAGTTCATTACTTAAATAAAAAGTTAAACTATTACTCTTACTATTTATTTTTAAAAAAATTTTATCTTCGATATTTAAATACATCAACTTATTACATTGATAAGTAATAGGTTTTAAATAATTTTTTGGTTCTATTCTTTTAATTAAAGATATATCATCAGTTTGATAAAAAGAATTATTTAAAATAAAACCTGGGGTATCAACTAGTGTTAAATCATCATTTATGTTAACATTAATAAAATCAAGAGTCGTATTAGGTATTAAAGATGTTGTGATTCTACTTTTATAAGAAGTATATTTTTCATATAAAGCATTAATTAAAGTACTCTTTCCTGCATTAGTAAAGCCCATAATATAAGCTGTTTTAACTTTTTCTTTTTCTAAAATATTTACAATTCTACTCAAATTCTTAGCTTTCTTACTAGATATAAATAATATATTATCAGCAATATCGTATTCTTTTTGTAAATAATTGCTAATTTTACTTAACTTAATACTTTTAGGTATGACATCACACTTACTAATAATTAAAGTTTTAGGAGTCGTAATTTCTTTAAATTTACTAATTATTTCGCTATTAATATTTAAAAAATCAATTAAAAAGAAAGTATACAAAGCCTTTTTATTAACAATACTTATAATCTTATTACTATCCTTAGGCAAAGTGGCAACATCTATCTTATTATAATGAATTATTTTAAAACATCTTTCACAGTATAGAGCTTCACTAATATTTTTAGGGCAATAACCTAATCCTAGTTTATTAATACTTTGTAAAGTAATACCACACCCAAGACACTTCTTAGTCATAATAAACTCCTTTAGTAAAAACTCCTCTTTTATCCATTCTTTTCATAATTTTACTTTCAAACCAGCGATTTATTTTCGTAAAAAAGAAATCATTAGTACTTATTGGATTAACTAAAATAGATGTAAAGCCCATTCTATTAGCACCAAAAATATCCGTAAGGAGTTGGTCGCCAATACAAGCTATTTCATTATCTTTAAAATTATAGGTTCTTAAAATCTTTTTATATTTCTTTTTTAAAGGCTTCATCGCTGAATGAGCAGAATCGACATTTAATCCTTCTTTAAAAGGTTCTACACGAGCCATTCCACTATTCGAAACAATCATTATTTTAAAACCCATATCTTCTAGTTTAGCAATTAAATTTTTTATCTTCATATCGGGACTTTTTGCTTCAACAGGAGCAAGAGTATTATCTAAATCAAAAATAAGACATTTAATATTTCTTTCTTTTAGCTTTCCATAATTAATTGAAAAGATACTTTGAGCATATGCATCAGGTACAAATATATCCATCTACTCTCCTCCATTTCTATTATTAATTATAACATTTTACTCACATAATTCATTAGTTTTAGTTAATATTTTATTACAATTTTCATCTAAACATAAAAAATCATCTTTTAAATAAATTGTTGGAACATCATCATTATCAAATTTTATAATATTTTTCTTTACCTTATAGTTTCCTTCTATACTATTATCACCATCAATAACATTTTGGAAACGATAATTTTTTTCCTCAAAGTTATATAAAGAAACATTATTTTTTACAATACTTTTCGTTGCTTCATAAACACCTTTAGTATTTTGTAAATCTAAAAGGTAATTTTCTAAAATACTCGTATTATTTAAATATATAAAATAGGTATCATATAAGTCATTTGAGTCATGAGCTCCAAGTGCTTTTCTATCAACAAAATCATAAGTTAACAAGCCTTCAAAAGCATTAATTTTTTTATCAATTTCTTCTTTCTCACTGGCAGTTATATTTTGATTAAGCAAAACAATCATTACCCCTTGTTCTTCATAATTACAATAATATCCTTCATATGATTTCTTTCTACAACTACAAACTAGTACTAAAACTATACATAATATTAAACATTTTTTCATAAGTCATTATCTCCTTCAAATATCTTCATGTTATAGTCTTTTTGATTACTTTTTATCTTAAGTGTATCTTTATCTAATTTTACAATTGTATATGTTTTACTATATTCATCTTCTAAAGGTTGTTTTGTATATATTATTTTCCCATCGGTATAATAGTCATATGCTTCTAATTTTAAGTTTTCGATAATTAAATCACTGCATTTTCCATTATAATAACTACGATATAGTTTATCACTTTTCATTGTAAAATTAAGACTTAAATACGTACAACTATCCCCTTTTTTAATTGTTGTTTCCCAATAATTAAGAATATTATATAAGTTTTCATCTTCTAATAACATTTTTGCTTCTTCTTTAGGCAGAGCACTATAAACTTTAGCATATGACTCGCCAATTTTACCTGCTGCTAATAATTCAAAACCATCATTATAATTAGTATCTCGCATATATAATAAATGAGCAATATCAACTTTATCATATTTTTTATTCCCTATTGCACTAATAATTTCATTAACATTTAAAGGTATAGAAATACTTAGTTCTAAATTTCCTTTATTAATACCATAAAGATAAGATAGTGTTGAATCGTTATCAGTTAAGATATCAATATATTCACTTTCAACTAAATTAATATTACTAGTATCTATTAAATAAATATCATTTTTCGTTTGTTTAGCAAACTCTTCTAATGTCGCATATAACTCATCATAGTTTTCATCAGTTTTACTTAAAGTAGCATATAAAATATTTTTATCTAAATCATATATATCTAAAAGTTCATTTACATTAATTATAGTAACCTTACCATCTTCATTTTCTACCTCAGTCTTTTTACATCCTAATAAAATACAACATATAAGGAATAAACAAATGAAAGAAAAAAACTTTTTCATCAAATCACCTTGTTAAATATTATAACATATAATTTTTAAAATGAAAAATTGCTTAATAAATAGTATTTTATCAAAGTAACTACAATAGAATTTTAATAGGAAGTGATTTATGTTTAGTTTTATATTTAATTTATTTAAAAGTTTATTTTTCTTTACAGGAAGTTATTCTAATTCAGTTTTTCCTCCACCTTTATCTAAAGAGGAAGAAGAAAAGTATATTGAATTAATGAATGAAGGCAGCGAGAGTGCTCGAAATATTTTAATTGAAAGAAATCTAAGACTTGTCGCACATATTGTCAAAAAATTTGAAGCTAAAACTACTGACTCTGATGATTTAATTAGTATTGGTACGATTGGTTTAATAAAAGGAATTGATACTTATAAAAATAGCAAGTCTACAAGGATAACTACCTATGCTGCAAAATGTATTGAAAATGAAATTTTAATGCACTTTAGATCGAATAAGAAACATTTAAACAATGTTAGTTTAAATGACTCAATCGGCTTTGATAAAGATGGTAATGAAATAAGTTTAGCTGAAGTAATTAAAGATAATTCCATTAATATTGAAATGCAAATTCATAATAATTCTAATATTGAAAAATTAGTTAAATATTTAAGTATATTAACGCCTAGAGAAAAAGAAATTATTTGTAAACGTTATGGTTTATATAATTATGATGAACAAACTCAAAAAGAAATAGCTAAAAAAATGCATATTAGTAGAAGTTATGTTTCTAGAATAGAAAAAAGAGCTTTAACTAAATTATTAAGGGAATTTATTAAAAGTAAAAGTACACTATAAAAGACTACGATTGTAGTCTTTAATATTTAATATCGTCTATATCATCTACCATTGTAAGTTGTTCTTGGAGAGATTCTCTTATTCTTCTTTTATAAAAATTAATTCTTCTTTTTAATTCTTCTACTTCTAATTCTTGTTTTTCGGCTTTAATTAAAGCATCATTTACTATTCTTGAAGCATTTCTTTTAGCTTCTTCAATTATTAGTTTTGATTCATCATGAGCGACTTTTTTAACATTCGTAGCGGCTTCTTCGGCGGCTACAATTGATCTATTTAAAACACTTTCCATGTTTTCAAATTTTTCTAATTTTTCTTCTAAAACTTGAAGTTTAATATCTCTTTCTTTTAACTTATTTAACATACTTTCATACTCTTTTGTTACTTCGTTTAAGAAAGAATTTACCTCGTTTTTATCATATCCATTTATGACAGTATTAAACTTTTGCAAACTCGCTCACCTGCTTTTTAATCTACTTATTTTTTACCACTCAATCTCTTCGTCTTCTTTTTTATCTTTCTTTTTTTCACTATCATCAGAAATTTGTCCTTGAACATTGATATTTTTTGGTGTACATAAATAAATACCTATACCTATTTTTTGCATAGTACCACCAATAGCATAAATACAACCACTTAAAAAATCAATTATTCTCTTAGCTTGGTCAGAAGTAACTCTTTTTAGATTTACAACCACACTATTTCTTGCTTTTAAATGATCAGCTATTTGTGTAGATTCTGAATAAGCTCTTGGTTCTAGCAAGATCATTTTATTACCCATTTTGGCAGTATCAGTTCCTTTTCCTTTACTTTCCACTACTTCATCATAAAATTCGTCTTCTGTTTCATTAGAAACATCATCACCAATATCAAATATTTTTTTAAAATTTATAGCCATTTTCTTTCCTCCTACTATTTTACCTTTCCATTCTACTTTACATTATATCGAAAATCCGTTATTTAATCAATAAATTTATTAGGATAATTTACATAAAATTGTAACTATTCACACCTAAGTGAGTAGTTTTTTCTGTTGAAAAGCTGTGCAAAG
>CAOJBM010000070.1 GCA_948329525.1 uncultured Mycoplasmatota bacterium | reverse complement strand
TTTTTACTAATTATTCATTTTTAAAATAGAGAACTTTTCAAAAATTTTTCACATAGCTTCTAATAATTGCAATAATTTAAAGTTATTAAAACTCTTCATATTCTTTACTTTTTCTAGAAGTTCTCCCCTATGATTTTCAACATAAGAAATAATTATAGTAGTTAGTTCTTTATCATTTATTTTATTCGTTAATGAAAATTTTAAATACTCTTCTATAAAAAAAATCACATTTTCTTTTACAAATTTATCCAAAGATAAGTTCATCATTTTTTCAGAAAAAATAATTGCAGTTTCTTCCTTAACTTCTTCATACTCTTTTATTAGCTCATTTATTTTAGCAATAAATTTTTTATCTTCTTTTAAATCTGAGTACAAAATATATTCTTCAATTACTATATCAAGTTCATCATAAAAAGTAGCTTCATTTTTATAAGAAGTTATATAAAGAGAATCATTGACAAAAGAAATTTGAATAATTTCATCTTTTTTCTTAATGCTACAAAATAACCCAAGAAATAATTCTTCAATCGGTAATTCTCTGAAATTGTTTTCAATTAATAATCCTTTTTTTACTTCATCATCTATTCTCTTTATTCCAATATAGTTTTTATCTACTTTAGCCAAAACATATTTTTTTAATATGACATTCATTAATATCCCCCACTAAATTTAATTTATTTTAGCATATTAGTTTTTATTTGTAAATAAAAAACTAAATTCCAACCTTATAAACATACTTTTCTATTTCAACAGCTTTTCTTTTCTTTAAACTTTCTTTAACATCAATTATTCTTTGATTATAACTTCCTCTAAACTTAACTTCAAAGCACTTCTTATCAAGTTCAAATTTACCATCTACTAACACATCTATTTCTTCTAAAACCTCATTTACTGTCTTATTTTTTTTACCCATTTCTAATAATTCTTCAAAAGTAAAGCCCGTATAACACCAAACATCCATACCTAATTTATGGGTATATTTAGTTAATTCAAGTAAAGCTTCTGGTTGATAAAGAGGGTCTCCACCCGAAAAAGTAATTCCCTTTTGAAACTCTAAATTATCTATCTGTTTTTTTACTTCTTCTACTTCCACTAGCTTTCCAGCTTTAAAATCATGAGATTCAGGATTATGACATCCCCTACAATTATGAGCACATCCTTGAAACCAAATTACAGTTCTAATACCTTCCCCATCAACAATACTATCTTGTTGTAAGGGAGCTGCTAATCTTACATATAATTTATCCATATAAATCACCACATACTTATTATACTAAAAAAAAGAAGATTATTCATCTTTCTCTTTATCAAGTCCAGGTATTCTAAGAATTAATTCTCCCTGTTTAGAATACAAATACTTTTCTCTTGCATATCTAGCTATATAATCTGGGTCTTCTAATTTTGTAACTTCTGATTGCAAAGAAGCTTCCTCCTCTAATAAATTATCTAACTCAGCACTTAAAACTTCCGTTTCCTTTTTATTTTTATAGATTTGTGTCCAAGTTGGAAACATCGTTCCTATAAGTAAAGAGAATAACCCTATAATAGCAAACCCTAACATAAATAAACGTTTACGACTAGATGTATAAGCACCACGTTTTTTCTTGTTACTTTTAGTCAATCTCTTCACCCCATTTTCTATTAAAATTATAACACTTTTAAAAGAGGGAAAATAGAATTATTTCTTAAACTTGACACTTATTAGTTTTTCTTTACACTTAAAATAAAATTCAAAGCCTAAAATAAAAACTAAATAAAAATATATATGAATTATTCCATTATTTATATAATATAAAATCGTAATATAAAGAATAGATAACACTATACAAAGTAAAATAATATTAATTAATTTTAATATTGGAAAAGTTTTTTTAAGCAGTGCTATATTTATTGTAACTAAAAAATTAAATAAAAAGCCATAAACAAACGAAAATAACAAAGAAGTTAATTGAATATTAGAAGTCATTTGAACAACTTACTTATAATACTTTCTTTGCCACTTTCGCGACTTTCAGTATAAGCTATACTATTAACTTTTCCTTTAATTGAGACATTTCCATCATGAGTATCTAACTTAACTAATTCAAGTCCTTCACCCTTAAGTAGCAAAATACCCAAATTAGTATCCATTAAAAACTCTTCATTATCAAAGCTAGTAATCTTTTTAATTCCTGTCATGTAGATTTGACTACGATCTGAAATCTTTATGTCATGTGTACTGGTAACAATACTATCTATAATTTTTTCCATATATTCTCTCCTTATTAGAATATATGAAAAAAGACTCTTAATTATGAGTCTTATTCTTCTTCAGTATCTGTTTGTGCTTCAGGAGCATTTTCAAATGCTTCTAAAATAGCATCTTGTAATGTCCCACGAACTTCAGGGTTAATTGGATGTGCTATATCTCTATAACTACCTGTAGCAGTTTTTCTGCTAGGCATAGCAATGAATAAACCGTTGTCTCCTTCAATGATTCTAATGTCATGTACTGCAAATGAGTCATCTAATACTACTGATGCAATACCTTTCATTCTTGAACCTTCTTTTTCAATCTTGTGTACATTTACTGATGTAACTTTCATAATAACACTCCTTCTAAGTTATAACAACCTAATTACATTTTAAGACAATTTTGAAAGATATGCAACTATTTTTACAAGTATTCTATTTTTATGTCACCTATTAAGACATCAGAATAAGAAAAACTTTTACTTATATCTCTAGATGAAACAGTAAAAATATTTGGATATACTTCTTTAATAGTTCCAACAACTACCTCTTTTCGATTACGCATTCCATAAACTGTAATTCTAACTTTTCGACCAATATTTCTTTCCAGCTCTTTTTTTATATCACTTACCAAATTTCTTCCCCCTTATCTTGGATATCCAACAAACATAAGACCATTACAAACAAGTCCCCCTACACCATTTTTACCATATTTTGTTTTTTCAAGTAAGTCTAATAAATCAATTTCTTTATTTCTTTCCGTTAAAGCAAGAGTTGTCGCAATGATAGCAGGGTCTAGAGCATGAATATTAACTCTTTTTGGGCTTGATGCAAAATTGGCTCCTGCTTTTATTAATTCTTCATAATTACTTTGGCAAGCACCAGCAATAATAACTAACTTATCATGACTTTTTTCATACATTCTAGCTTTTTTAACTGCTTCAATAAAGTTAGAAGAATTTTTATAACTCTTACTATCATTAATATTACCTTTATTTCTATAATAAGCATCATGACCAGTAATAATTGTAATATCTGGATTATATTGTTTTAAAAGTGAGGTAATCTCAGAACTTATTTTATCTTCTTTAATATTTTTTCCCACAGCAAAGACATTAGCTTTCTTATAAAACTCCATACATCTTTCTAAGTATTCGGAATCTCCATCGATATGAAGGATTTTAGCTGGCAAATAAAAAAACTCACTTCTATCCATACCCAGTTCATCAATTACTGATTCTGCAAACTCATCATCATTTCTTAACTCTTCAACTAAAACTAAATCTTCTATAGGACTATCAGCATAAAGTCTTACATTTTTTCCTTTTAAATATATAACATCTTCTTCTATTTTTATAATTGTAAATACAATATCATTGTCGTGACTTTTTCGACTAACAAAATCCCCTATTTTCAAATTCATTATATCACCATTAAATAATATGAAAAAAATGCATTATTTATTACATAATACATTTTCGCAACTTAATCTTTTATTTATTTTCTATTTTTTTATTTTCATCTATGTATTGATAATTAAGAGCATTTTTTCTACTAATCACTGATTCTCCTAAATTTTTTCAAGTTCATCTCTAGCAAGATATATGTTTTTTCGCAAGCTCTCTTGTTGTAATTTCTCCTAAATCAGTAAGTTTATTTCTATCTAATATTCCTTTTAATCTGGCTTCAACCCATTTATCAAAATATCCTATTTTACGATAATAGTCAATTGCCCTTTTAATAGCAATTTCGGGGTCAAATACTTCATCTATTCTTTCACTTCCTAATTTTGCAAGCCACTGTTTAATAGGTTCAGCGTTTTTACTAGGAATAGATTCTATTATTTTAAATATTCCTTCAATATCAACTACATCGGTAAAACGATATTTGCCATCTTGAACTTTTAATTTCAATTGGTGACAATTTGTCACCATTTCATTTCTTTCCTCACTAAGACGTTGTTTTAATTTATTCTATTATTTTCTGCCATATTTACTTGAAGAGATTATAGCAACAACATCAACAACACTAATATAGTATTTTTCACTTTCTTTATCCCAAACTGTTCTTATTGTCTCATTTTTTAATAATTTATTTACAAAATACATTTTTTCTTATTCCATACGAAACCTCTCTACGAAAACATTATTAAATATTTGTTCGTATTACAAGGCTTTTTTTAAATTTTAATTAATAATAAGTTTTTTCATAACTTCTGTATCTTTACAATCATCTACTTTATCTAAATTAATATCAAAACCATTATATTCTTTTTTTACATAAACCATCGTAATATCCCATATAGAATCTTTTAAAAATAGTTGATTTTTCATTAATAAAGTCAAAATATCAATTCGGCTATAATTTTCATAAAAATCTATATGACATAAAAACATATCATCCTCATTAGAGCAAGAACTTAAATACTTACAAGCTGAATAATCTTTTCTTGCTAATTCTAATAGAAGTTTTTCTGCATTAATATAATCATAATTTGTTAAATTACGAAGAAAGCCCATTCACTTAAAATAATTGCATCAATAAATTCATATGATTCATCTTTTGCTTGATGACGAATTTGATTTTCAATATATTTTAAAATATAATTCAAATTTACTTCAATATCATAGGCTTCTAAGTCTTGTTTATGCATAGGAAATTTATCCAATAGCCATTCATTTTCATCTTCATTAAGAGATTTTATAACATTTATTTTTCCTATACCTCCTAATTGTCTAAATTCATAGCAACTCTTTATAAGACTTATCAAAAATTCTGGATTACAACTTACTTCTGCCAAAAGGTCATCTAAATCTTCTATGTCTACTAATTGTCCTAAAAAATTTGTATCTAAGTCATTTGCTAAACACTCTTTTTGACGATATAAAAATAATTTATAAGCATCAATATACATAACTGAAATCATATATTCTCTATATAACATTTTAAAAGGATTTTGTGTAATTTCAAGTTTGTATATAATATCTGAATAATGTATTGCACTTTCTCTCAAATCGTATCCTAATTCCATATGATTTGTAAGATATTTTACCAATGAATTTCGTAATTGTCTATTATAATTTTCCATAAATCCTCCTAAAATTTTATACTAATTTGTTGTATATTAACACAAAAATTTAATTTTAACAATTTAAATCCAGTTAAAATATTAATAATCAATCCTCATCATATTCACAATTAAAGTTATCAGGTGAACATTTTATTGTTACACTTCTATATAAATTATGAAGATTTGCTCTCAAATAAATAAATTCAGTTGATGCATCTTTAATTCCATAAACTTCCACAGATGAGTGTTCAATTTCATAACTAGTATTAGTCTTATACTTTTCTATCATTTCTTGAGAAACTTCAGATATAACAAACTCTAATTTCCTTTTACTTACTTTCTCTTTCTTTTTACTATTCTATGACCAATTGTATTTTTATCCATAAGGTCACATATCATAGTTCCCCAAACAAAAGATATACAAGCCAAAATAATTAAAGCTGCAACATTTCTAGACAAATGAAACCACTCAAAGCCATAATATAAAAATATATATAAGAAAATAGTAAAAACAAAGAATATAATAAAATCAATTATAATTCCTCTAACCTTAGAATAAATATTAATATTTGAATTGATTTAAAAATCAATTATTTTATTATCATAAAATTTTTTACTTATTTCCCCAACTTCAGTTCCATACATTTCATCACCTATACTTTTATTAAACATTATTGCTGAAAGAAGATAAAAAGGAGGAAAAAGCAAAGTTATATATGTTCTTCTTAATTTTTTATATATAACTTCTTTATTATTTTTATAAATGCCTAAATTTAAAGCTCTTTTTCCTAAACTATACCTTCCAAATAAATAATCTTTTCTTGGTACTATAAAGAAAATAAATTTTATCCACAAAATTAATAAAATAATATTGATAATTTTATTATTAACTAAAAATATAATTAACTGTAATCTAAAAGAAAATACTGCTATAATTTCATAGTCAATAATTGCCGCTAATAAATGCTTATATTTTAAATTCATTTAAATCACTTCCTACCAAGCAGAATAATAAAATAATATCTCATTTGTATCTTCATTTATCAATATATATTCTTCTCTTCCGTGATTGCAATATCCTGAATCATCACAAGAATAATCTAATAAGTATAAATCAAAATCTTTAGTTATTGAAACAAAATCTTGATATCTACCTTCATAAGGGTCACTTGCATCTTTGTGTAACCTTACTGTTTTATCTTGATACTCTTTTCTATAGTAATTAATATAATCTTCATCTACCTTTAAATACAAAATAGTCTCTTCTCCTACTTGTAAAAATGGATAAGAATGATAATATTTAGCTTCTTTGTAATTATCAGGAATTTCTTTTGGAAAATAATCTAAGCATTGCTTATATTGTGAAAGTTTTGTATCTGGGTTTTCCACAGCAATAAAACCAATGAAAAAGATGCTTATTATCACATAAAATAAATAAGGAATAATAACTATTATTGGAAATATTATATTAGCTAGTATTTTACCTTTTTTATATTTAGAAATAGTATTAGCATAAGAAAAAAAGCAAATTGATGGCAACACTAATACTAAAGAAAAAATCATTTTAAATAAGATTCTATCTTCTAAAAATATTATTACAAATAAAATTAATAATAATTGTACTGTTCCAGCTAACATAGGAATAGGAGCTTTTTTAAATAATATTCTTACTTCTTTTATCTTATTTAAAATTTCAATTTTCATATCTCCATTCTTAATATTATTGGCAATCTTTTGTCCAATTGTATTTTTACCAAGTAAAGAATTAACTAATATCCCCCAAATTACAGCTATACTTATACTAAGTATTAACGAATAAACTATCACTGTCCATTTTATATAATAACTAAAAATAATTAATAGCACTAAAAATATCAAAATTATAATAATATCTATTATAAATCCTAAAAAGATACTTTTCTTTTTTGCATGTTTTAAATTTTTAAAATCTTCTACAATCATTTCATTAGGCAATATTTCTTTTACTTCTGTGTTATATTCTTCATCACCAATACATTTATTATTTTTTAAGATATAAAAAATATTAAAAGGTAACGCTATTAAAGCATAATAAGTTCTTTTTCTTAAAATATCTTTATCTGTAACTCTTTTATTGTCTTTATATATTCCTAATTTCATTATCTTTTTTCCTATACTTTCATAACCAAACAGACAATCTTTTCTGGGAATTATAAAAAACATGAATATAGCTTCTAAAGACATTAGAATAATATCTAACATTTCATTCTTTATATTTACCACTTCAAAAATTATAATAATTGATATAATTATCAAAAAATCTATTAAACCTGCTACTATTCTTTTTAACTTTAATTTCATAATTTTACTCCTACTTCTTTTATTAAGATTATTAAAATTGAATCTTTTAAATTTTCATTTTGAATATATTTCTTCAATTTTTAAATCACTATTATTATAATAAGAAACATTTTTACCTTTAGTTATATATCCGTGTTTTAGATATTTATACTTTGTTTTATAGGAACCATTTATATTGTTTTCTTTTATTCTTCCTAGTTCATCATAAATGTAATTAAAGTTATTATTATCAATATTTATTTTTGTTATTACTTATTCTGTATTATATTCATAATTATAAATATGTTTATTATTGTTATTAATAAGAGGATACTAATGCTACACCCATAATAAAAAGCCATAAAAACATATAAATAACGTGAGGTATCATTGATGATAATACGTTAATTTCTTCCATCTTTTTATTGCATTTATAAGCATAATAAGCAATATAATAATAAAGTATAGAAGGAAGTATTCCAAAGAAGCATCCTGCTATAACTATAACATCTACTTTTTCTATCGAAAATCCCATCATCAAAATAACGAATAATGTATTAGTAGATGCAACAATAAAGGGAAAGGGACCACTTTTAATTACTTCCCAAAGTTTTTGAAAAATATTTTTTATCCACAAAATTATTTTCTTATTCATAAACATTATTTCTCCTAGTTAAACCAACAATATTTTTCATTCTTCTGGGTACTTTATATCAAAAACTAATGTCCAATAGTAAGGTTTTACAAATCCTTGTTGTTGCCACCCTAGAGCAGTATTATTTGCAAAGCCAAAAATACTTGTAAAAGGCATTACTTCTGTAAAATCATATTTTTCATTAATTATTACTACTCTTAAATCCCAATTTCCATCACTATTTCTGCTCCCCATTAAATTATAACTAAATCTTCCAACAATTGCTTTAAAGGCAAAATTTCCACTAGATTCAGTTACATCATAATTTTCATTTATATGTCTAATTCCATTTTCATTTGCAGTATTAACTGCTGAAGCAATTTGTGAATTAAACATACTATTTGACTTTACTGCACGAATCAATACATCTTTGTCTGAACTACTTAAATCTGCTTGTTTATCATTTTTAACTCTAAATATTGACCTAGCAAACATTGAAGCACTTTTACCAAAATTTTGAAGACCATTAATAGCGACATTTCCCAATAAGCCCGTTCTTTTTTTTACTTCATTAGAAGCATAATATACAGAATCTCCAACAGCTTTAATTGCTTTCTTTATACTCGAAATAATACTATTTCCACTTATGTCAACATTATTTATAAAGTTATTACTTGCATATTGAAATAAATTGCTAGATATAATATCTTCATTTGAACTAATTATGCCATCAGCATTCAAGAATCTTCCAGTTTCAGGATTATAATATCTGCTATTTAAGTAATATAGATTCGTCTCAATATCATAATAGTATGAACGATATCTAAATGGATTTATTTCTCCTATGTTGTTTATACTATTATCTGTAATACTTAAAATATTTCCATAAGCGTCATATGAGTATGTTACTATCTCTTGATAATTACTATCTA
>CAOJBM010000069.1 GCA_948329525.1 uncultured Mycoplasmatota bacterium | reverse complement strand
AACTTTTTCATTAAATTTGTTAGAAACTACTTGACTTATATATAGTTGTCTTTTTTTATTATTTATTTTTTAATTTTTTTTCTTTTATAATATTTTTAATTAACGAGATGATAAGTAGAATATCTATAGCAAACAAAACTAATCCACCAAGGAAAGAATATGCTAAATCACTTAGAAATAAAGCAACTGCTACAAAACCAATTAGAAAAATTATTGCTAGAATAAGGAAAGGCAAAACAACAATTAAAGGATATCTAATCCATTTACTTATCTTTTGGCTTTTAGCAAGTTCTATACTTCCATCAAATATCAACTCAAATATAAACTCTATTAATAAATCCATAGCAAGTAACCTTTCTTTTAAATCCACCAAAACAAGAAGTCAACTAGGCAAAGAATAGTGTTTTTTAATTTTTTATTAGTTTTACACAATTTTATTAAAGAGCCTAAAAAGAAATAAAGTCCTATAACTAAAATAAGAGGAGACAAAACTTTTGTATCTTTTAACAAAGTAAAAGGAATAACACATAAAACTATCGATAAAACAAGTATTCCATAATATAAAATTTTCTTTTTCATATCTTCACCCACTTATTTTTTCTTATTAGCTAAATCTTTACAACTTTCAAGTACAATTTCTCTTACTAATTCTTTATCTTCAATATTATCAACTAAAAACATTGGTTTAGCATTTTTATAAGGTATTTGTTCTTGTAAATTATATTTTTTATTACTTTCAACTATTTTTATAAGTAATCTATTATCGTAAATACCACCAAATAAGATGCCATCGTAATAAAGCAAATATTCTCCCATCATTGAACGACAAGTTATATTATCTAATAAATTTAGTTGTTCTAAAATATATTCTTTGTATTCTTTTAACGTTGCCATTTTTTCACTCCTAAAAGATTATTGCTTATACATAAAATAATTATTATAAATATATTTAAAATATCTAAAGATAATATATCACAAATTCAAATGCTCAGCAACCCATTCCATTTACCAAATATTTTTACACTATCTATTTAATAAAAAAATTGACATTGTATGAAAAGTATATCTAAAACACCAAAAAAACATTTTTATAAACATGCAAATAAATACATATAAAAAGTGTATTTGAAATAATTTTACATTAAAAAATCTCCGTAAATACGAAGATTAATAACAAAATGGTAACCCGTACGGGTTTCGAACCCGTGAATGCTGCCTTGAGAAAGCAGTGTGTTAAACCCCTTCACCAACGGGCTAAATAAGACTATTTAATAATACCTAAAATATTATTAGTTGTCAATATTATTCGTTAGGATTTACTAAAATTTTAACTGCACTATCAGTTCCACTTGTTAATCTTTCATAAGCTTCTTCACATTTTTCAAGTGGCACAATATCTGATACAAATTTCATAACATTAATCTTTTTTTCACTCATCAAATCAATACAAGTTTTAAATTCATCATAATTATAAGCAATAGCACCTTGAAGCATTACTTCTTTCATAACTGCCAGCACCGTATAAGTTGCCACGGCTTCAGTAGCTACACCAACTAAAATGACTTTACCTCCTGGTTTAACCATTGTAATTGCACTATTAACAGCTGGACCATTTCCAACACACTCTAAAACGACATCAAAGCCACCATTTGTTTTTTCAAGTAATTTCGCAACAGTATCTTCTTTTGTTGCATCATACCATTCATCAACTACTTCAAGACTTACAGCATTTTCACCTCTTTTAGAGTTAGTTTCTATCAACACAACCTCACTTGCACCTTCCATTTTGGAAAACACAGCTGAAACTAAGCCAATTATTCCACCGCCAATAACTAAAACTTTTTCTCCAACAGCAATATTAGCCAAATGTGTAGCATGAAGTCCAACAGCTAAAGGTTCAACCATTGCTACTTCTTCATCACGTAAATTATCTGGCACTTTAATGACCATATCTTCTCTTACGGCAATTTTACTTGTTAACCCACCTGGATTAGATAAAGATAAACCAATCGCGTTAGTCCAAGTATCAGGACAATATCCAACATTTCCTTTTTTACAAGCTTCACAAACTCCACAAGGCGAAATAGGTAAAGCTGTTACTCTATCTCCTACTTTTAAATCACTTTTGTTACCACTACTTGCTACTGTTCCACAAAATTCATGTCCCATAACTAGACCTTTTGGTTCGCCATTAACCCAATTATGAATATCAGAACCACAAATACCAGTTAACTTAACATCAATTAATATTTTTCCTTCTTCTTCCTTTGGCTCTTCAATTTCTTTAATTTCAAATTTTTTAACATCTTTAATTGTACAAGCTCTCATAATTATTCCTCCATTTTCTCTTTTATAGCTTTAACTAAATTTTCTAAAATATCTTGCTTAACTTCTTTTTTCGAAATATATCTAATAAAGAAATCAGGTTCTACTAACTCTAGTTCCATAACAAGATATTCATTATTTATTTTTATAACGTCAATCCGCTCATATAAAGCACCTTGATACTCTTTTATTTTTAAAACTTTTTCTCCTAAAGTAAGTAACTCTTTATCAATATTAGAAATATAACTTATTCCCTTCTTATTATTAAAAACACTAGGAAATCTCTTAATTGCATGACTAAACTTTCCGCCAATATAGATTAAAGATATTTCTCCTTCATCAATTTCCTTAATAAATGGTTGGAGCATTAAACTAGTTAACTCATTAATACCCCCAAATTTATCATTAATTTCCTCTAAAGATAAAGTATTTTTTCTATCTTCCCTACTATTTATCAAATAAGTATTATTTCCGCTTGCTGACATACTTGGCTTTAAAATCATCTCGCCATTTAAGTTTTTTTGTACTACAGAAATAATATCTTTACTATTTTTGGGAATAAAGATTGTCTTAATATGAGGTATTTTATACTTTTCTAAAAGACTAAACTGTTTTTCTTTATCATAATTATTTTTCATTATCGAAATATCATTTAATACTCGATTATTATTTTGGGATAGTTTATTTAAAAACTTTTCAAAATTAAAAATATCTTTTTCATAACCCCAAATACTTCTTACTATTACTAAATCAAAATCTTTATAGTTGTGTTGTTCGTCCCAAGCTATTATTTTAGCATTAATATTATTTTTTAATAATTCTTGTCTTAATAAAATATCATCTGTAACTTTATTTTGCCACTTTTTCGATGATAATATTGCTACATTTTTATTACTTTTTTTATCTTTAAATAAAGATAAAAAATTCACTTTTAAAAGGAGTATTTTTTGTCTAAGTTCTCTTCTCATTTTAACTCACCGATACTTTTATTAATAATTGCCATATTATTTATTAAAGCTTTTTTATCCAAACTAAAAGTAACTCGAGCAATAATTTCATCTTTTATTGGCCAGCACATATTAGAACCCATAATAAATCTTATCTTACCTTTTTTATATAAATAAGCAAGTAAGTCTCTATCACTATTAATAACTATATTGTCGTTTTGTTTACCTTTAATAGACGTAAAGTCTAGAATAGCAAAGAATCCTGAATCAGGTTCTGTATTCTTTCTTATCATCACTCCATTAATTCCTTTTAAAAGAACAGCTGTTTTCTCTTTACTATTTGTAAAATCATATACATCATCATATATTTTACTCTTTGTTTCTTCATCTTTGATTTTATCTATTCCTTCAACTAAAGCTTTTAATAAATTATAGCGATATTGATATTCTTTAATAATTGGTTTGATATAATTATTTAAGGCTTTATATCTTGAATCTTTTCCATTAAATCCTGCTGCTACTGCTTCTACTTGTAAAACGGGTATGGAATCCATTGTATGGGCTATTTCATTAGCTAAAGCTCTAACTATTGGGTAAGGTGCCACAACAAATGCCGCTCTAATTGATGCTAGTCCATAAGCTTTTGATAAGCCAAATAAACTAATTGTATTATTAAAATACCTAGGCATAGTTGCTAAAGGTAGTGCTAAATTAGCTGTATCAAATGTTAAATCACGATAAATTAAATCATCAATGACAAAAACATTCTTTTCTAAACATACTTCTCCAATACCTTCTAAAATACTTCTATTTTTCTTATTCATAACTTTTCCTAAAGGGTTATGAGGATTAATATTTAAAAAAGCAACAACTCTTGGTTGATAATCTAATTTGCCTTTATATTTCTTAACTAAGTCTTTATTTATTTCATCAATTCTTTTCCTTAATTTAGAAGGATTAACATAAAAGCCATCTTCCTCTTCTAAATTTAATATTTCAACATGAGCACTAGTTAGTTCGGGAATAATTGCAAAAATGCCATAATTAGGTCCTGTTAGTAAAATAACATCTTCATTATGAGCGATTGTTTTTAAAATAAGAGAATAAGCATGTGTAGTTGAGCAAGTAAAAACAATATTTTCAATTCCTAACCCATCATAGCCAGTTTGCTTTTCTAATTTAAATCCTTCTCTAACTAAATAATTAACAATATCTTGCCTAGCATTAATATTTCCTACACAACTTGGATACCAATAGAGATTATTTAAATTTAAAGTGCTTTTAATTCTTTTAATGCAAGGCGGAAAAGGTTTTGTTCGCATAGGTGTTCCGCTATGTAATCCATCATACTCAAGAATTTCTTTTACTGAATCACTACCATATTCATAAACTCCAACATTAAAAAAATTAAAATTTGGTTCCATTTCTTTTAAGGGACGAGAAAAACTTTTACCATCTTTTCTCTTCGGTAATAAATTTTTTTCATTCTTTATATCTTTATTTTCATTAACAAATAAAGACAAAGCCCCACTATAATTTATTTCATCACTATTACTATGATTAATTGTAATATTTATGCCTAAAGTCTTTTTTACTACTTTTTTTAATTTATATTCTATGTTATTTCTCATAATATCCCTCATTTATATTTTATCATTTTAAAGTAAGAAAAGAAATAAAACTATATTAACATTTAATATAGTTTACAAACTCTCAATTTCAATTTTTGGCTTTTTCTTTTCTTTAGAAAAAATCATAAATATTATAATTAAAACAATTAAAACACAAATACCAATAAGAACATAAATTCTTCGATTATTTTTATTTCCTTCTTCATCTTCTCCTTTAATTGTTTCTCGAATGTATCTTGTTATTTTTTCTGTCATTGTTTCATCATGAACAACATTTGTCGCATCTATATAATCAATACCTAAATCTTTCAATGAATAATTATCAATATTTATTTTAAAAGTTGGAGCAATATTAATTTTATTTCCACTTTTAGCACTTTCATCATAATTAGCTATAAGAGTTATGAAAAAATTATTTGTATCATAATTTCCAACCAAAGGAACTTTTTTAATACTTATATCTTCGACACTAAATTCAACTTTTTTTAGTGCTTCAAATACTTCATCATTAGAGTAGCCTCGATAATTTCCAATAGCATACAAAAGTCCATAGTATGCGTAATAAGCATCAGCTGTAGCATAGGCATCTAAATCATTATAATTATTTTCTAAATTAGGTTCAAAGGTAAAAATCGTTCCATCAAAGTCAATTAAAACACTTTCTTTTCCATTATTACTTATGACTAATTTAGAATCTTTAGTCGAAAGAGTAATGCCATTAATTATTTCAGTAAAAACTGTATAATCTTTTTTTGATTTAAAAAAACTTTTATTATTCTCAAAATTACTAACTATTAAGTTAAGAATTTCTTGATTACTGGGTTTCAATTCATAGGCTGTGTTTTCGCTTTTTCCATCCCCACTTCCGATAAGTAAAGACTCTTTTAAAGTTAAAATAGGACGCACACTATATCCAAAATCATTTGCTCCTTGTTCTCCATGGTCTATGTACAATAAAGTACTCCCACTTACAGCACCACTATTACCAACAATTCTAGCACCATAACTATATCCAGCAGCACTATTTGCGTAATAGTTTCTAGAGGCTAACCAGTATGAAGTAATTGTTCCATCAGGTTTCTTTGCAGTAAGTGTTCCAACTGCAGAATTAGTTAAGTCATAATCGTATTGGTATAATAAATCTCCACCACCAGAAGTTTCAAATATACCATTATTATTAGATTGATTAGTAGATAAAGTATCACTATAAAGTTTCCCAGCTATAACTTTCGTTTGATTCATATACCCCATATGTCTTGCATTTGTTGTAAACATTTCATTTTTATAAAAACTTGCAACAGTATTTAAAGTAGATATTAAATTTCGATACCCTATTTCTCCACAAACAGCTAATTCAAAAGAAGAAACATTATTAGAAATAACATCCATTGTTCCGTCAGCATTTTTACTTATTACTCGCCATAAATCTAACTCACTTGGATTTATCGTTTGATTACTTTGACAACCTGTTAGTGACGAAGAAACACTCATACTTGAGCTAGTAGGTTTCATCTTAATATAGTCGCCCACACCTATCTCGTTAATAGATTTTGCTTCGACAACATTAATGCTTAATAAAAAAACTAAAATTGTTAATAATACGATTCCTTTTTTTCTCATTTTTTGCAACCGCCTATTCTATAAACTATGATACCACAAAACAAAGAAAAAAGATATTTTTTTAATACCTTTTAACTCAAATAATTACTAGCTGCCCACATCTGTGAAGTATTACTTATTTTAGACCAATAGGTAGTTGTTTCATACACTCTTACTTCATCACCAAAGTTTAAAAATCCAACAATTGTAGCAGTAGTGCTTGGTTTATTTCTTATATTTAGCCCATTAAGAGAAATTACTCTTTTTACTTGATAACTATTTTCTTTAATATTATAATTTGCTTTTGTTTTATCGCTTATTATTTGATAATCCTCTGCATATAAGTAATCGATTGGATTAACAAAATTTCCTCGTTTATTATAATCAATTTTAGAACCCTTATATAAACCAAAATGGAGATTATTGCCTGTTGTAATACCAGTATTACCCATATTACCTATTAGTTGACCTCTTTTTACTTTATCTCCTTTATTAACTATCCATACATCTAAATGCCCATATTCGGACACAAAGCCATTATTATGTCTAATATGAAGCACTTTTCCTCCACTTTTTTGTGTATATTTATAAATTACTTCACCATCATCTATAGCATAAACTGGTTGATTTTTGCCACCATATTTACTGCTCCATCCTAAATCGATACCATAATGTTTCCCATTAACATATTTATTTGTAATATTAATATAATTTACTGGATAAATCATTTTTTACCTCCCATTATAATTTATGAAGGTAATTATTAAAGATTGTGTACGATAGCACCAAGTTACCCTATTTTAATTAAAGATTTATACTCATCATATTGGGGAGTTTTATTATTTTTTAATAAAGATATTTTTTGATATATAAAATTTACTAAATCAGGATAACCTATTACTTTATCTATTTTGGAAACTGGTAATCCTAAAGTAAGAAGTTCAAATACTAAAGGATGTTCTAACACTCTTTCGATATCTTTTACTAAAATACAAACTGTATTTGAAGCATTCACATAAGGCAATTAAACAAAGCTAATTCTCTTATTAAATTAGAATTATTACTCCATTTTATTATCTCAATAATAAAACTTTCATTTCTTTATTTTATGTTTGCAAATTTTTGGTCATATAAGTAACTTGCAATACTCAAAATCAAATTTTTCACTTCATCTAGTTCTTGAATTTCTACTATAAACTCACTTTTTTCTAAAACATCTTCTAAAAGATTATAAATTGCCTTTAGTTTTAAATCTACTTCTTTTTCTTTAGAACACACATAATTTACTATCATTTTCCATCTTTTATGAGGAAAGGATACTTTTTTATATTTAATTCTTTAACATTAATATTTAATTTTAGAAAAAAATTTTAAAAATAAGAAAGTTTATTGTTTTTTATCTCTTTATATTGTTCATCCATAACTACTATCCTCGATATTATAATTATAGTATAGCTTTTAATCTTGTACAATAACAAAAATAATTAATTTTTTTTGATTGACTTATTCATAATATTATATATAATATTAGTAGTATTGGAGGTTTAATTGTGAAAAAATATTTAATTATAAGTCTCTTATCTTTTACTTTAATGGCAACAACAGTATATGCATTAAGTGGTAATAACCAAGAAAAAGAAATTAGTGAACAATCTACTTACAAAGAAAATTGTCCATATCATAATGAAGACTATCCTTATTATAACGAATCATCAAATAGTCAAAATTGTCCTTATCACACTGACAATGTAAATTGTGCTAATTGCGAAAATAATATGACTAATTATTATCATGCTCATAGAACAAATAATAGTAATAATCATGGCCATCATTCAAGAAATAGACGCTATTAAAAAAATTACAGATTTCTGTATTTTTTTATTTCTTTAATAGATAACTAGTTATCGTGTTCGGCACTTCTTTTTCTTAATTTTTCAAGAGTTAAGGGCTTACTTATATCTTCTTCAGCTTTCCTTACATCATCATAAGCACTACTATTTATAAATCTCTTATATCTTTCTAAATCTCTTTGTTCTTGATAAGTATAATAATCTCCAATAGTTTCTTCTCTTTCACCTAAAACCACACAATCTCTTAAGTGAGGACTTTTCAAGTTTTATAGGTTATCAATAAATTTCTCAGCAGGAGTTTTTTCATCTCTTATGGTTTCTTTTTGAACATTTTATTTTTCTTTTAGGTCACCCCTACTTTTTACATCAAAGCTATTATTCATATAAATTCCTTCTTTATTTTAATTTGAACATCAACTAAAAAACTCAAGCTTAAAGTAATAAATACCTAAAGCTCAAGTTATAAACAATTTGGTAGCGGGAGAGGGGCTCGAACCCCCGACCTACCGGGTATGAACCGGTCGCTCTAGCCAGCTGAGCTATCCCGCCATAAAAAGCAGTCAACTAAATTATAACAAATAAGAAATATATTTACAAGTTAAATCCATCTTGCAATATATATTTTTCTAGTTGAGCCTTCTTCATATTTATTAAAAACAGAAATAATACCTTCAACAATAGCTTTTAAGATATTAGAAGAAGAATTAGTTACTTTAAAGTTCTTTAACCCATTTTGAAGTTCTTTTCTAAATTGAGAATCTTCTATATACTTAATTAAAATCTTATCTATTTGATTAGCTGTTTTTACTTCTTCCATATTTTCGATATCTATCGTAAAAATAAACCTTCTATAAACATTTATTAATTTATCAGTTAAGGAGTCTCTTTCAAAATCATAGTTAATAATTTTATAAAAGTTTGGACAATACTGTAAAATTATTTTGTTTTTGTTCATATTATTTTCATTCATTACTACATTTCACCACCAAAATAACTCTAATAAAATTATATAATAATAGTGCTTTTTTGTAAAGAAAAAGAGTTTAACACTCCAGGATAAACGCATGAGTTTATAAAACTTATGTGTTTTTTCATGTATAATAGAG
>CAOJBM010000068.1 GCA_948329525.1 uncultured Mycoplasmatota bacterium | reverse complement strand
TTTAGTTGTTTTTTATTTGATTTAAAAATAATAAGGAGAGATGAAAATGTTAAATCAAGTTGTGTTAGTTGGAAGACTAACAAAAGACCCAGAAGTAAAAAAAGTAGAAGGAGATAAAAGTGTAAGTACAATAACTTTAGCTGTTCAAAGAACTTTTAAAAATGCAGCAGGAGTATATGACACAGATTTTATTGATATAACTATTTGGGATAGAATGGCTCAAAATACTCAAGAGTATTGTAAAAAAGGAGATATAGTAGGAGTTAAAGGTAAACTTCAATTAGATACTTTTGAAAATAAAAAAGGCGAAAAAGTTTCAAAATTAAATGTTATTGGTGAAAAAGTTACTTTTCTTTCTAGTAAAAAAGAAGAACCACAACAAGACAAACAGGATAGATAAAGTATTATGAGTGAACAACAATATAGAAATAGATTATATAAAAAAGCCTTAAAAGAGTTTGAAAGTTTTAAAGCTGAAAAATTAAAAGAGTCTAAAGAAAGTATATTTGATAATGCTTATGAAATAGCTGTTTTAACTAATTTTATGATTATGTGTGATAAAAAACGTGACTATTTTTTCCTTGATGAAGTAAAGGCATTGTTAAAAGAAGATATTTTAATAATACCAGGTGGTACTGGTAGTTTCTCAAGAAAATATTCCTTGGGGCATCTATATAAGAACCATAACTAAGAAGGATGGAGAAACATTACTTGATAAATTTGTATCAGTAGGTTTAAATTATGGCAATGGGAAAGATAGAGCTTGGTATTAATATAAAATTGTGGTATAAATAAATTAAAGGTGATAATTTTGAAAAAAATTTTAGTTGTATTATTTATATGTTTATTATTATGTAGTTGTGACAAAAAAGAAGATAAATATGCGGATTTTGAACATTACAAATTAGAAGATTTTAATAAATATGTTTCTTATGATTTTATTGGTGGTGGTTATAATGAAAAAGATACTTATGTTGTAGCAGATATAACACCTTCAAAGAGTGAACAAAATAGTTGTATTACAGAGGGAGTTTTCTATCAAATTGATAAAGATAATTATATTCTCTTAAAAGAAATTTCTCGACTTGTTGAGTGTGACTATATTGACACTTATAGTTCTTCAAACACTTATTTTTTTCAAGACTCAAAAAATAATCAAAATAAAATATATTTATTAAGGAATGGTTCTTTATTTGAATATATATCGAATAAAGAAATAGTTAGTTATAAAAAAATTACCTTTGATACATCAATAATTGAAAAAATTGTTGAAAGTGAGGCAGATTATATTTCTTCGTATTATAATTTTCGTTCTATAAAAAAATTAACACCTGAATTTATTTATTTTGATACACGACTTGAATCATTACACAGAGATATAATAGTAAAATGTTCATTTGATAATTTAGTATGTGAACAAGCTGAATAATGTTATTGTCTTTTTAAAACTATTTAACTTTTAAAAAGTTAAATAGTTTTTTAGTGACCTAAAAGGTTAGTTAGTAGTTTGATTCCCCATTATTTAGATAAAAAATTTAGTGACTTTTTAAGTTATTTAGTTTTCTTAAATTTAATTATAAAATGGATTTGAACTTAGAAGTAAGCTCAAATTCTACAGTTTATAATAATTGTAGATGAAAGATAGTAGGTGAATTTATGTAGTAAGTAGTAAATAAAAAAGTAATAATTTTATAGTTAGGAAGGTAAAAAAATGAAAAAATTAAAACAAAAGAGAAAAATAATAATTTTTGGAGTAGCTTTAATAATGTTAGTGACAACAGTTAGTGGATTAATATTAACTAAAGCTAAAGCTGAAGAAACAAAATATGAAGAAGAAAGTTATACTTTAAAATATGCTTATAATGCAAGAGATGATGGATGGTATGATGCATTTAAAATATATATAAAAAATGATGGAAACTCTGTTTATAATTTTAATGGGTATAATTTAAAATATGATAAATTAGATGGTTATTATATACCAGTAATTGATGAACATGGTAATATAGTATATAAAATTGACCCACCATCACCAACATTAGCTTATTCTGATGATTATCGTGATGATATTAAGTCTATTAATAATCTTTTTAATGAAAAACAATTTAAAAGTAAAATTTCTTTTGATGATATAAAGGATTTAAATTTAACTAAATTAGATAAAAATTATATTGTTAATTTGTTTAATAAAGCTATTGAATCAGAAGAATTAACTGAAAAAGGAGAATACATAGATAATATTGTTTATGGAAGAGTAGAATCAGAGTCAACTGATAGCAATTTAAAAGGAAATTACATTTTAACATATACAATTGATTATGGCTATATATCAAACATTTATATTGACTTTGAAAATACAAATGGAGAATATATATCTTCAAAAAAAGGAAAAAATAGTAAAGAACAAAATTTAATGGCTTCGCTTGATAATGTAGAGAAAGAAATTTTAAACAATAACCAACAAAATTTAAGCAAAGTAAAAGAGTTTAATAATAATGAATATAATAGTCTTAATAAAAAAGATTTGCAAACATTAATAACAAAATTTGAAGAAAAATTAAATACCACTAAAACGTATGAAACAGGTAATTCAAATCAATCAGGAAGTAACTTTGTTTATGAAAAATAAGAAAATACTTCTTTTAATATTATTTTTAAGTACTTTATTTTCAGTGAAGATAACATCTGTTTATGCGAAAGATTGCACAGACATTCGTTATAGTCCTCCTATGCCTCAAGTATATGGTTATTGGCAAACAAAACCTACAGATAGGTTGAAAACATCAGCTCCTACTTGTACTGGTCCTAATGCTCAAGTATGGTTTGGTAAACTTAATTATTGGTCAGAGTGGACTATTCTAATTTTTGCCGATTTGTATGAAGATGATGAAGAGCCTAATCCAGATGATTTAGTAAAAGGGTATACACTTTATTTTGTTGAAACTGGATACTTAGACCGTGTAGAAGTGGTAACTCATGATTATGGAAATATTGAAAGTGAAGGAGACCAAGGATGTGAATTGTTTTTAAGATTTCATTCTGGTGGTAGACAAGGAAGAACAACTCCAGCAAATTTATTTACTTATAAAATTTGTATGGTTTAATTAAAAAAAAAAAAAGAAAAAAATATAAAAACTATAATTGACAAATAATTAAATCTAAATTAGAATTTTATCTATAAAAGCCTATCTATAATTTTTGTTGATAGGCTTAAATATTTGCTATATTTATGAAAGGAATATCGTTATGAAGAAAAAAATAATAATATTTTTGATATTAGTTTTCTGCTTAATAGGAGTTATATTTATATATGTAGTTAATAGGAATATTAAAAGGCAAGAAAGATATAACGAAATAAAAGAAAATATTAAAAAAGGAGTAGAATGGAATTTAAATGCAATTTATCCTAAATGTTCTTTAATAACTAAACATGATGAAAAGGAACGTCATCTTGGAACATTTCACTCTATAGATTTAATAAATGAAGGATATATAAAAAAAGAAGAATTACTTGATATTGATAAGAAATCATATTGTGATGCTTTTGTAGAAATATTTAAAACTTCTAATGAGTCTACAGAACAGAATAAATGTAAAATAAGATATAAAATATATTTAAAATGTAAGAATTACGAAGATAATGGATATTTAAATTAAAAAGTTAAATATTTTTTTTATGACTTAAAAGGTTAGTTAATAGTTTGAATCCCTTTTATTTAGGGGAAAAACTTACTAACTTTTTAAGTTCTTTAATTTTCTTTACTTTAATTGTAAAATGAATTTGAACTTAGAAGTAAGCTCAAATTCTACAGTTTATAAATAATTGTAGATAAAAGATAGTAGGTGAATTTATGTAGAATAAAGCTAACAAAATTTTAAAAATCAAAATATAAATTAGCTAGAAAGAAGTAATGTAGATGAAAAATAAGAAAATGCTTTTTTTGGTTCTATTTTTAAGTGCTTTATTTTCAATAAAGATAACTTCAGTTGATGCAAAAGATTGTACAGATATTTATTATGGTCCTCCTATGCCACAAGTATATGGCTATTGGCAAACAAAACCTTCATATGAGTTAAAAACATCAGCTCCTACTTGTACTGGTCCTAATGCTCAAGTATGGTTTGGTAAACTTAATCAATGGTCCGAATCCACTAATGTAATTTATGCATATTTATATGAGGATGATGAAGAGCCTAATCCAGATGATTTAGTAAAAAGGTATGAACTTCATTATATTGAAACTGGTTATATGGATTATGTAAGATATCATACTTATGATACTGGGAATATTGAAAGCGAAGGAGACCAAGGATGCGAATTATATTTAAAGTTTCAATCTGGTGGTAGACAAGGAAGAACAACTCCAGCAAATCTGTTTACTTACCAAGTTTGTATGGTTTAAATATTCCAAATAATCTTATAGTATTATATTTATAAATTTTTTCGACAAAGCTTGACAAATTTTTTATGTTTTTTGTCGTATTATGCATTTGAACATTGCTTAATACCAAGAAAGCAATCATTGATTTAGATGCTTATGAGTAGTAGAAAACATTTTAATCAAAGTTATGATTATTTAAAATATAAAGACAAACTTATCTATAAAGGAGAGTTTGTCTTTTTTTTGTTTTTGAGAAAAATTTATTTTTTAAGGTGTAGAAGCCCACCTTCTTTCAATTAAAAAATTTTAATTGAAAGAAGGAAAGAAAATGGCTGAGATGCCAAAAAGAAATAGAAGTAAAGATAATCCTTATCATTTAAGCTATGATGAGGAAAGAAATACATATATAGTAGAATTTATTGATAACAAAAATATTACTCATAAGGTAGAAATATCAAATGAAGTTTATATAGCTTTAGATGGTTTTGAGTTAGAAGATATATCACAGATACATAAGTATAGAAAGCATATTGAACATTCGGAAGTTTATGAAGAATCTTTAAATAAAAGAGCAATTAATAAACCTATTTCAATTGCTGAAAAAGTTGAAAGTAAAATTATGATTGAAAAATTAAAAGATGCTATAAAAAAATTACCAGATGTACAAAAACGAAGAATCAGAAAATACTATTTTGATGAAATGACTTTGGAAGAAATTGCAAGAGAAGAAAATTGTTCTAAAGTAGCTATTAAATATAGTATTGATATAGCTATTCAAAAAATTTCAAAAAAATTAAAAAAATAGACTTAACTTTTTACCTTTAAAGTGCCAAACAAGTGAGAGGATTAATATTTCTTCTCACTTGTTCTATTTTTTAGAACAAGTTTCTTTGACAATTTATTATCTAGTCATTAAATACGTTGTTATTACTTTAAGCACTTTAGTAAGTTCGCTTGCGATTAAAACTTGACTATAAATATTAGATTGCTTCTAATAATGCAAAGATGAGTAATAATTATAATGATACTTCCGTATAGCCACAGACTCAAGCAATGGATACGGCTCTGTGAGAACCACAGTTGAGGTGCAACTCCTATGAAACTATTTAGCAAATAGTTGTTTAATGATTCCTTTAATGCTAGAGGAGTAGGCATAATTTTAGCATACGAAAAAATTAAAAATAATATCAGGATAATTATGCTTCCTGATATTTTACATAAGAAAGAGAGGAATGATAAATAATGTATATTTATAATATTAATGTTGAAGAAATTAAATCTACAGAATTTCAATTAAAAGCTAATAACAAAGAAGAAGTCAAAAAAATGGTTGAAGAAATAATATATAAAACTTCTATTTTAGATTTACCTTATGTTCACCATAACAAGAAATTTAATATTGTTATAAATAAGATAAAAAAAGTAAAAAATAATGGATAATATTACTAGAGGTGCAGTTTTCTTGGCAGTTTTAAAAGATTCTTTAGGAAGTGAACAAAGAGGTTATCGCCCTGTTTTGGTTGTTCAAAATGATATTGGAAATAAGTATAGTCCAACAACTGTAATAATCCCTATATCATCAAAAAATAAAATTCAGTTACCAACACATATAAATCTATATGAATATAATTTTTTAGATTATAACTCTGTAGCACTTGTTGAACAGATTAGAGTTATTGATAAAACAAGATTAGTTAAGTGCTTAGGAAAGTTATCTGATGCTGATATAAAAAAAATAGAATTATCTTTAATGATTGAATTAAGTATAAATCATAAAATAAATAATATGTCAAATGTAAAAATTTATTGAAATATGTTAAATTGCATAATTGTCAAAAAATAAAGGATTTTGTATTGTTTTCATGTGAAATGCGAAATCCTTTTTTTAGTTTAAAAAGGAGGAAATATGAATCAGAAAAAATATTCTTTGGGAGAATTGTTTTTTGAAATAGGTTGCTTGTTAAAAAAATATGAACAAAATTTAGCAGAAAATACTACAGGAAAATTATTAAAAACAATACAAGTTTTAGAACAATATCCCTTACTTACCCAATATGGATTAGACCAAGCTGTAAAAGAAAATAAAATTCCAATTATTAAAAGAGGAAAATTAAACTTTTTTGATAGTCGTGATATTGAAAATTATATTCAAAATCAAAAAGTTGTTTCTAAAAATGAAGGCATTTCCGAAAAAATTAAGTATGTATAGGAGCTAAAAAAATGATTGAAAAAGTTAAAGATAATAAATTAAAAAATATTATTTTTATAAGAGATGGTGTATATGAAATACAGATTAGTAATGGTTTTAGAGAGGATGGACATAGGGATAGAATAACTGAAACTTTTTATGGTGATGAAGATGGAGCTATTATTCGTAGAGATGAAATTAAAGAAGAATTAAAAAGAAAAAAAGAAAAAGGACAAAAAACAGCAAGTGATAGTTATACTTTTTTAGAAGTTACAAAGTTTTTTCTTGAAGATAGGAAATATTCAAAACGAGTTGGAACAACAGTTAGAGGGTATAAAAATCATTTGAATAATTATATTTTGCCAGAAATAGGTTTTAAAAAATTAAGGAATATTACTACAGAGGATATAGAAAACTTATATAATAAAATGTCACAACAGATAAGCAAAAGAACAAAAAACTCATTAAGTGGAACTACAATAAAACATTCACATTCTTTAATTATGGCAATATTTAATTATGCTATTCATAAAAAATGGATATTTTATAATCCAGCTAATTTTGTGGAAAATAAGCCTAAATTTGATACCAAAGAGAGAGAATATTACGACCATGAAGAAATAAATCATGCTTTGAATTGTTTAAATTTAATGTCTGAACACAAAAATGGCATTTCTGATAGGATACTTCACTTACAGAATTTAAGGTTCAAGGTTTCTATAGTATTATTGTTTAATGGAGGATTAAGAAAAGAAGAATTATTTGGCTTAAAGTGGAAAGATATTAAATGGAGTACAAATATTATCGAAATTCATAGAGCAATAGTAACAATAGATGTTAAAGAGTTTAATGAAGAAGATATTATTGAGGTAATAAATAAAAACTTAATTTGCAAAAAATTAAAAAATGAATCTAGTAGAAGAAATATAACCTTGCCAATGATTTGTTTTGATTATTTGATGGAATATAGAAAGGCAGAGATTGAATATGGATTACCTGCTAGTGATGATGATTATATACTTCAAAATGTAAGAGTGAATATTGGAACTATGTGGAATCCAAGTCATCTTTCAAACGAATGGGCTGATTTTATTAAACAATTTAATCTAAAAAAGATTACTGTTCATGATATTAGACATTCTCATGCAACTGATTTATTAAGTATGGGAGTACCTATTCAAGATGTATCGAGAAGGTTAGGGCATTCAGATGTTGCAACTACTTTAAAAATTTATACACATAGCAATATGGGGCAAGATAAATTAATTGCCCAAAAACTAGAAGAAAGATATGAAAATAAATATGTTACAAATAAGTTAAACTTTAAAGTTATAGCTTCTATTATTTCTGATGAATATTATGCAAATGAACAAGAGATAATAAATGGAGTTAATTATATAAGTGGTGAAATTGTTAATGAAAGTAATAAAAAAATATTATTTTCTGAATGTAAACAATATTTACTAGAAAATTATGAATATTTAAAAAATATACTTGTATTACTAAATAAAGATACAGAAGAAAGTTTAAAACAATCATTTTTTGATTTAATTAGCAATTTAAATGTGAACTTAGGAAATATTCGACCAATGAGAAAATTTAGTTAGTATTTGTTATATATAAAAATTTATGTTATAATATTTTCGCCAATGGGAGGAATAAAGGTAAAGTAATGGTTCAACTGACTTTTATTGTAGGAAACGGGTTACAAACTGCCACTTTTCCTGCCAAAAATGTCAGTTTCAATCATCTTATATCAGAGTAAAACAAAAAGATATTAATTTGAATTTGCTTGTTTTGCTGTGATTTAAGATTATAAGGTGGTCTGTTTTGTAGACTCCAAAACCGAATGTCGTGAGTTCAAGTCTTGCTACCCCTGCCAGATGGAAAAATCGTCAAATTATTGGCGAAAAAATATAGTGTAAGGCATTGTAAATAAAGGGTTTGCAATGCTTTTTAATTTTGCTAAAAATTAGGTGGAAAAAATGGAGATTTTTAGTAAAAAATTAGTAAGGTCAAAGGAACTTGAAAAGAAAATTGAATTTGCGTGTAGTTTTAATTATGCAAAGTGTGAATTTGAGCAAGGAAGAATATTGACGATTGATAAGACAAATGTAAGTTTTATTGAGCCACATAGGGTTAATATTAGTGTAAAAGGTAAAAAGATATTGTTATTGTATTTTGATAAAGACAATTTGTTTTTATATGATAGAAGTATGCCCATAACGATTGCACAACTAACTAATTTATTGAAAGTGTTAAAAGGGTGCTAGTTATGGAAAGAAAAATGGACTTTTGGACACTTGAGATAGCAACAAAATTTAAGAATAAAAAAGACGCAGTAAAGTTGCAAAAGAATATTATTGATAAATTTATATATGAGTGTGGCACGCATAAAGATTATATGGCACAAGTTATATGTGGTGTTAGCAATATAAATGGTAAGTATGTTAGGGGTATATATAATAAGCAGACAGGAACAAGTGGCAGACCGAAAAAGGTTAAGGATATAATGGAAGAAACAGATTTTACAAAAATGATGTTTGGAACATTAAATGTAGACTGGCATATTCATTTATTAGTATTAAGTAGTCCTAGTGAAACATTGGCACAAATAATTAAAAAGTATGTTGATAAAAATTTAAAAGTTGGTGTCACATATAAGAAGTTTATTGACGAAGATAAAAATGACATTGATATTGAAATGTTGTTTTATATAGCAAAGCAAAGCGACAATGTATTGTTTTATGGAAGTGGCGACAAAAGGTTTGAATATAGTTTTAGGCAAATGTATGAAGCAATGATAAAGCAATATAGCAACTTGTTATTTAATAAAAGGTACTTAATGGAAGAAGATTATAGAGAGAAAGCAGATATTAAGTATAATGAGATATTAAAGTATTTTAGTCAGTTTTATAGTGAAGAAGTAAAAAAGAAAAAAGAGCAAGAATATAAAAGAAAAGCAAAGGCACGAAAGATAGCAGAAAGATATGACAAAATGGCACAAAGAGATAATAAAGTACTGAAAAAAAGAAGTATAATAAATAGCAAAGATGTAGTTCACATATAATATATACATTTATAAGGGCAAAAAAATGTATGTTGTATAAAATGAAATATAAAGAGTAATATAAAAGAAAAATAAATAAGAGTATAAAGCAGAAATAAAAAGAAAAGTAAAAAAGATTATAATAAATAATATAAATATATTATTTATATTAAAGTTGTTCGGAAACTAAAAATATGTTAACATATAAAAGTCAAACATG
>CAOJBM010000067.1 GCA_948329525.1 uncultured Mycoplasmatota bacterium | reverse complement strand
TTGGTAGCTAACAAAGCAGGAACTAGTACAGCGACAGCATATTGGCTCGCTTCGCGTTATAACGACACCAGCGGTGATGGTACTGGGCTCGGTTACGGTCGCATTGTGTACACTAGCGGCAGTGTGAACCACGGCATCTTGTATCGCGTGAGCTCCGATGGTAAAAACTACAATTACGATAATCGGTATGCGGTGCGTCCTATCGTCACTCTGAAATCGACAAGTGGAAAATTAAGTGGAAGTGGAACGAGTAGTTCACCATACGTATTGAATTAAGAGGCAGAAACTTGAAAAGGGTGCTTTAGTCGAAGGCTTCTTTGGGATAGTCGCCCTGAAAGAAGTCTAACCTGTAAAAGGGCGGGTAGTGGGGAGAGGTCAATAAGGAGAATGGAAAGTTTAACGAGACTCGTTTGTGGAGTCTCTTTTATTTATAATATTGGAAAATATAGTTTGTAGATTAAAAATATTAATATAGAAAGCATAGATATGTCCGAGTAAAAAGTTATCCTTTGGGTGTTTTTATGACTTCTTTTTAATATACTTATAGAGCAACGATACAAAAGATTATATTAATTCAAAAGCTATGGCAAAATTATTAGAAGTTGAAATTGGTTCAATAAGTTTAGGTTCTTTTAATAAAGCAGAAGTTAAACTTTTTAAGAGATTTAAAATTTTTTTGTGAATAAATATCATAAAGTTAGATGTTACTAGTTCTTAGACGTATGCATTGTATTAAAAGGAGTAGCCAAAATTAAAAATTAAATTGCTAGATAGTTATTTGGCTATGTTATTTCATTATGAGACAAAGTATCAACATCGAAAATATTTACCATATGTTTTAACAGAAGAAGGTATAACTATTTTATCTACAATATTAAGAAATGATAATGCTAAAATATAAATGTAGGAAATGACAAAAATATAAGGAATTTAATCTATGAAGTAAGAGGAAAACAAGTGATGTTAGCTAGTGTTTTAGTATTACTTTATAAGTGTGCTAATACTACTAAAGATATAAATAAAGCTGTTAATAGAAATGTCGACAGATTTCCAAATGAAATAATAGAATATGACACACAAATAAAAACTTTAAAAGAAACTTTAGATAAATTTGAAGAGAAGAAAAAAGTAACTGAAACTTATTTTGATGGTAAAATTTTTGATGTCTATTCAAAAATTTATAAGATATTTAGTGAAGTTAAGAAGAAATTAGTAATTATTGATAATTATGCTGATATAGGTATTTTAGATGTGTTAAAAGATTAAATGTTAAAGTAGTTATTGTAACTAAAAAAATAACTTATTAACTAAAAAAGATATCGAAAATTATAATAAACAATATCATAATTTAAAAGTAGTATATAATAGTAGTTTCCATGATCAATATCTTATTTTGGATGATAAGGTAGTATATCACTGTGGAGCAAGTCTTAATAGAATTGATTATAAAACTTTTTCAATTACTTTAGTTAATGATATTTTTTTATTAGAATCCTTATTCTACAAAAAAGTGGAGGTAGTAAAATGCCTAATGTAGAATTATATTGATGAATAACTACTATGTTATGAGGACTTGTATGCAGGAAAACTGCATGTACAGATCTGTGAGGGCTGTATGGAGTAATCTGTAGTTCTACTCGATAAGTATTACTCTCTTAAAAGAATAATAGCAAGAACTTATAGCCTTGTGTTATAAGAAATATTTTTTTCTATATTTAATTCTTAAAATATGCTAAAATTATTTTAGGTGATAAATATGTTAAAAGTAGAAAGTGTAACAAAATATTACGGAGAACATTTGGCTGTTGATAATTTATCTTTTGAAGTGAACGATGGTGAAATCTTTGGACTGTTAGGAATTAATGGAGCAGGGAAGACAACAACATTTAGAATGATAATAGGGCTTTTAGACAAGACATCAGGAACTATTACTTTAGATGGTAAAAAAATTGATTATAGTGAGACTGACAAGATAGGTTTTTTAACAGAAGAAAGAAGTTTATTAACTAAACTAACTGTAAAAGAACAAGTAATTTATTATGGTATTTTAAAAGGCATGAAAGAAAAAGATATTTTAGAAAAGTTAGATAAATTACTAGAAAGATTTAAGATAATTGAATATAAAGAGCGTAAGATAAAAGAATTAAGTAAAGGTAATCAACAAAAGATTCAGTTTATTACTGCGATTATAAATGATCCAAAATTACTTATTTTAGATGAACCTTTTAGTGGACTAGATCCAATTAATGTTTCTTTATTTGTTGATGTTATGAAAGAGATGAAAGAAAAAGGTAGTTCGATTATTTTTTCATCACATAGAATGGAACACGTTGAACAATTTTGTGAAAAATTAGTTGTTTTAGTTAAAGGTAAAAGTGTTCTAAGCGGAAAAATAAAAGATATTAAAAAAGCATATCGCAAAAAGAATATTCACATTATTGGAGATGTAGATATAAATAAACTATCGAAAATAAAAGGTGTTGTTGAGGTTATAAATAATGAAGATGAAATAATCGTTAAAATTGAATCAGATGAATATGTAAATGAAGTATTTAAGTTAATTGCAAAATGTGAAAATATTTTAAAGTTTAGTGTGGAAGAACCAACTTTAAACGAAATATTCATTAACAAAGTAGGTGAAACATATGAAGGATAAAGCTAAATTCTTAATTAAACAAAGTCTAAAGAAAAAAATGAAAACAAAATGGTTTTTAGTTGCAAATATTATTTTATGTTTACTTTTAGTAGCACTTATTAATATGGATAATATTATCAGTTTCTTTGGTGGAGACTTTGATGAAAAAACAAAAATTTATGTTGTTGATGAAGTAGGAGTTTATGAATCTTATGAAACAATTTTTAATGAGCTTGGGAAGTCAATGCCTGAAGATTTTACTAATTATGAGTTAGTAAAAGATAGTACGAGTATTGAAGAATTAAAAGAAGATATTAAAGAGAAAGATGATATTATTGTTAATATTAAAGCATCAGATGAGGAGTTAATTGAAGCTAATTTAATATCTTATGAACCAATTGAGACAATAACAAAACAATTACTTACAACAAGTTTAACATCGATTAAAACGTCTCTTTCTTTAGCGAGTTTTGGTCTTACAGAAGAAGAACTTATGAAGATTTCTGAACCCATAACAATTAACGAAGAATTTACCAATCCAGATATTGATGAAAACGCTGAAGCGAAAGACATCTTATCAACGGGTAGCTTAATTATCTTTTTAATTCCTTTCTTTATCTTAGTTATTTTAATTGTTCAAATGATTGGAGCAGAAATTAATGATGAGAAGTCCACAAGAGGCATGGAAATCATTATTTCTAATGTTTCTCCAAAAGTGCATTTTTTAAGCAAAATACTAGCTACAACAGGTTTTGCAATTATTCAGTGTCTACTAACATTTGTCTATGGCATATTTGGTCTTTTAATAAGAAGATTAGGAGCTGGTAGCATTAGTTTAGCTAATAATGATTTTGGCGAAAGTCTAAAAAACGTTTATGAAACTTTAAAGAATACAGGAATGTTAGATAGTTTATTACAAGGACTACCAATTATAATTATTATTTTCTTATTTAGTTTTCTAATTTATGCTTTACTAGCTGGAATTCTAGCTTCTATGACAACTAGTATTGAAGATTTTCAACAATTACAAAGTCCTTTGATGATTCTAATTATGTTTGGATATTATGTTGCTTTAATGGCATCGATGTTTGAAGGTTCAATATTTATTAAAGTAGTGTCATATCTACCTTTCATATCGGCTCTAGTCGCTCCAATAACCTTCTTATTAGGACAGACTACTATTCTTGATTTATGTATTACTTTAGGAGTTCTTGTGTTTACAACTTATATCTTAATCCATTATGGAATTAGAATTTATAAAGTAGGAATTTTAAATTATTCCAGTAAAGACTTATGGAAGAAAGTGTTTAAATCATTAAGAAATAAAGAATAAAGTAGTGGAAGTGATACTCATGAAGAAGTATAAAAATTATTTTATTTGTTTCTTAGTAATTATAATGATCTTAGTTATAACTATTTTTAAAGAAGAAGATAATGCTAGTAGTCTTAGTTTAGAAGATTTTAAGATTTTGGAAGTAAAACAAATTGATAACAAGGTTACTTTAACTTTTGAAAAGTGTCTTAATGCAACACATTATTTAGTAACAGTTACTGATTTAGATGAAAATATTCTTTTTATGGAAGATGTCGTAGAAAATAGTGTCTCATTACAAAGTATTCATGCTGAATATGAGCAAAGTGTCAATATTAGTGTTATAGCTTTTAACGATATGGAAGAACAAAAAAATAGCTCTAATACTTTTACTTATAAATGGCAGAATCCTAGTTTTGATGATGAAGAAAATAGTCAAATAGTAAGAGAAAACAAAGACTTTGGGATTAAAATATTAGGAGATATAAAAGATTATAATTTAAAAATATTATATAAGAATAATGTTATTTATAAAATCCCTTTACAAAGTAATTATCTTACTATTTCTTACAATGTTTTAAAAGATTATAAAGGAAAATTAACAGCTATTATAACTGATAATGAAAATACTATTTTACATGAAATGAATTTTTATAATAATCCAGTAATTGTTAGTAATGTTTCTATTACTTCCCCATTTAATGAAGAAGAAATACCATGGGATAACATAAATCTTTCTTTCCTTGGGGGAGATAATGCTACCTCTTATAAAGTAAATATTTATAAAGGAAAGAAAAAAGTTAGAACAATGGAAAGTCAAGATAAAGGTTTAATTACGATCCCTTCAAAGTACTTAGAAGAAAATACGACTTATAAATTAGAACTTTTAGCTATTTATAGTGATTACGAAGAAATAGCTAAAAGAGATTATGTAATAATAAATGTTTTAGATAAAAGAAGTGTTAGTCCAGTAATAACTAATTATAATCCAGATAATATTAAGAGTGGTACATATATAAGTCTTTTATCAAAAACAGAAAATGCTACTATTAAATATACCACTGATGGTAGTAATCCTTTAAGAAATGGAAAGATATATAAAGAACCTATAAGAATAACTAATAATGTAGAAATAAAAGCTGTCGCTTTAAAAGATGGTTTAGAAAATAGTCCTCTAACTAGTTTTGATTTTAAAATAAATAATAAAATACCTGTTATTTATTTAAGTCCTTCAAGACAGGAAAAAAATATCGGTATTTTAGAAGTTGGATATACCACAGAAAAAGAAATGATGAATAAACTTTGTGATAAATTAGAAGTTAAATTAAGAAATCAAGGTTTTATTGTTTATCGTAATGATCCAGAAAAAGACATGATGGAGTGGTTAAACGAAAGTAGAAGTGTCAATGCTTCTTTACACTTAGCAATCCACTCTAATGGCAGTACTAATCATGATACTAAAGGTATGGAAATCTATGTTGATGATGTTGATTCAAAAATGCTTAGTTTAGCAACAATTATGTATTCTAATTTATATGAGATTTATCCATATAAAAGTAGTGTTACTAATCGAGGTGTAAAATATGCTTTGGGCAGTCTTGGAGAAGTAAAAAAAGAAAATACTAGTAGAGGTGTTTTAATCGAAATAGCGCATCATGATGATATAGATGACGCTAAGTGGATGGTTGACAATTTAGAGGAAATAAGCAATAATATAGCTAATAGCATAATTAGTTATTATGGGTTAGGATAAATCGGGAGAGTGATTTTATGGCAAATATCAAAAAAGAAAATGAAGAACTAAAAAAGACAAGTACTAAAGCAAAGAAAAATGGAACAGCTAAAAAGAATTCAACAACTAAGAGTAAAACATCAGCAAAAAGTAGTAGTGTTAAAACTAAAAAAACAGTTCCTGTAACGAAAGCAAAAAAAGATTCTACTCCTAAAGAATTTAAAGAACCTAAAAAACAAATATTAGAAGTTACTGATGTATTAGAAGAACCAAAGAATATAGCCAAAGAAGATGAACTTGCTAAAACAGTTATTTTAGAAGATTTATTTAAAATAGAAAGAAAAAATGCCGTTAATCATCGTTTGGTAATTTATTTAGTAATTTTTGCTTTAACTATCTTAGTTGGAGGTTTTTGTTATATTTATGATTTTTTGAAAGAAGAAAATAACCCAAAAGAGAGTTATAATTTAGATGAATATTTTGATGAAAATGGTAACTTAAAGAAAGTAGAAGAAAAAGAAGTTTCCTCTTCTAACTATCAAAATATTAAAGAAATTACAATTGAAGAGTATCAAATGCGATTAGAACATAAAGAAAAAATGATTGTTTTAATTGCTAGTAATAAATGTAATATTTGCAAAAATTATGAACCTATTTTAAATGAAGTCTTAGAAGAAGAAAATATTAATGCTTATAAAATAGATATTGCTAATTTTACTAAAACTGAAGAGTCAGAATTATTTAATTCATTATTTAATATAACAGGAGTACCAGTAACTTTTGTTATTGAAAATGGATCTATCAAAACTAGTCAAGTTGGTAGTAAGAATAAAGACATAACAAAAGAATTTATAAATAGTAATTATTAAGATTATAAGTAATGATAATTGATAAAAGCTTATAAATTTTCATAAGCTTTTTAATATTGTAAAATTCCCTAAATAGACAGCTTTATAAAAAAATGATACAATTATAAGGGTGATTTATTATGTTAAAAATTAATGATTTAACTGTTAAAGTAGAAGATAAAGAAATTTTAAAAAATTTTAATTTAGAGATAAAAGATGGCGAAATACATGCTTTATTAGGAGCTAATGGAACAGGGAAAAGTACTATTTCGAAAACTATTTTAAAAGCTCCTGGTTACAAAATAACAAAAGGTGCCATTTACTATAATGAAACAAGATTAAATGATTTAACAACAACTGAAATTAGTCGTTTAGGCATCTATTTAATTAATCAATCTCCAATTGCTATTGAAGGTGTTACAAACGCAGAAATGTTAAGAACTGCCTTAGGAGAAATTTCCAATTCTTATGTTGATATTTTTGCTTTTAATAAAAAAATGGAAAGTATCTGTAAATCATTAGATATTCCAAAAAGCTTTATTCATCGTTCTATTAATGATGGAATGAGTGGAGGAGAACGAAAGAAAAATGAACTTCTTCATTTATGGATGTTAGAACCAAAATTTATTATTTTAGATGAAATTGATTCAGGACTTGATGTCGATGCTTTAAAATTAGTTGGTGAGAATTTAAAAGAATATTACAAAAAAATGAAGTGTTCAATTCTTATTATTACTCATAGTATCGAACTTTTAAATATTTTAAATCCAACTAAAGTTCATCTTTTAAAAGATAAAGAAATAATTAACTCAGGAGACTTTAATCTAGCTAAGAAAATATTTAAAGAAGGATTTAATGCTTTAAATAAGGCAGATGAAGTAGGAGAAAATAAAACTCATGAATAAAATAATAGTAGACAAAGAAAAGGTTTTAAAATTAAATAGTGATGAAATACTTCTAGAAATTAGAACAAAAAAAGTTGCAATTAATATTCAAGGTCAGGTTGTAATTAATGATTTATCAAATAATGAAGAATTAGAAATGACTATTAATATCGATTCAAATAGTAGTTTAGTTTATAATAATTTTGCTAAAGGAAAAATAAATAATTCAGTTATCATTAATCAAAATAGTAATAGTATATTAATTTATAATTACTCAATATTAGTCCAAGAGAAAAGTTTTTTTAAAATTGATGCTAATATAAAGAGCAATAATATTAATTGCGAGATTAATGTAAAAGCAGTTACAAAAGAACAAGGAAGTTTAGAAATAATTGCAACTGGCGATATTGTTCCTAACATCAAGAAAATAAAATATTTAGAAAATTTACGTATCCTTGCTTTGAATGATGAAGAAAATATTATTATACCTAATCTCTTTGTTAGTTCAAATAACTTAGAAGCTTTACATAACGCAACGATAAGTCGTCCTAGTAAAGAAGAAATATTCTATTTGACTAGTAAAGGTCTAAGTTCAAAAAAAGCTCAAGACCTTATTATGAGAGGATATTTAATAAATAATTTAAAATTAAAAGAGGAACAAAAAGAATTAATTATTTCTAAGATATAGGAGGTGAGTTATGAATACTTATGATTTTCCAATGTTAAATAAAGATTTAATTTATTTTGATAATGGAGCAACAACCCAAAAACCTATTTGTGTTATTAATAAAATGATGGATTATTACACAAAATATTGTGCTAATGCTCATCGAGGCGATTACGATATTTCTTTGCGTGTTGATATGGAATATGAGAATGCTAGGGATATAGCGAAAAAGTTTTTAAATGCTAAAGAACGAAGTGAAGTTGTTTTTACTAGTGGCTCTACTGAAGGACTAAATATGATAGCGAATGGCTTTTTTAAAAAATTACTTGAACCAGGAGATGAAATCTTAATTACGAAAAGTGAACATGCATCTAATGTTTTACCTTGGTTTAGATTAGCTAATGAATTAGGAGTTATTGTTAAATATATTCCTTTAGATGAAAATCATTATGTGACACTCGATAACATAAAAAAATCAGTTACACCAAATACGAAAATAATTTCTCTTTCCCAAATAACAAATGTCATTGGTGATATAAGACCAATTAAAGAAATTGTCGAGTTTGCCCATGAGCATAATATTTTTGTAGTTGTTGATGCTGCTCAAAGTGCTCCTCATATCAAAATTGATGTTCAAGATTTAGATTGTGATTTTTTAGTTTTATCAGGACATAAGATGTGTGGTCCCACAGGAATAGGGATTTTGTACGGCAAAAAAGAATTACTTAATGAGTTAGAACCACAAAATTTAGGTGGGGGAATGAACGAATCTTTTGATACAGTAGATGATGTTTATTTAAAAGAATTACCAACAAGACTAGAAGCAGGGACACAAAACATTGCTTCCGCTATTGGGCTGGGAGCAGCTATGGAGTATTTAATGGATATTGGACTTGATAAAATTCATGAACATGAGTTGAAATTAAGAGCTTACTTAATAGATAAATTGCTTTCAATTCCGCATATTGATTTGATAAATATTGAAAGTGATAGTGGAATAGTTGCTTTTAATGTCGATGAAATATTTGCTCAAGATGTTGCTTGCTATTTAAATAAATATAATATTTGTATTAGGGCAGGTAATCATTGTGCTAAAATATTAAAAGATGAAATTGGTGTTAAAAATACTTGTCGTATAAGTCTTTATTTTTATAATACTTATGAAGAAATTGATAAATTAGTTGAACTTTTAAAAGATAAAAAGAAAATATTAATGGAGATGATTTAATGGAAGCCGAATTAAAAAGAGAAATTATTATGGAAAATTATTTACATCCATGTAATAAAGAAGCCGTAAATGACGAACATTATATTAAAGTTAATACTAATAATGAATCTTGTATTGATAATATTGATTTGTACGTTTTAATCGATGATAATGTGATTAAAGATATTAAGTTCGATGGGGAAGCTTGTGCTATTAGTACATCAGCTACATCGATTATGATTAAAAAGTTAATTGGAAAAAATGTGTTAGAAGTACAAGAATTTATAGTAAATTATGAGAAGATGATTAATGGTCAAGAATACCTTGAAGATATTTTAGAAGAGGCTTTATGTTATGATGATATTCATCGTCAACAAAATCGAAAAGGTTGTGCTATTTTACCTTATAAAGGAATACTAAAAGCATTAGAGCAATATAAAAAAGACTCAGAAAATAAATGATTAATTTCTGTAGTCTTTTAATTTGGTAGGGGATCTATCTTATCCCTAAAATATTTTTAATATCTCTTATGGACATATCAACACAATCAGCTATAAATTCTATTGTCAAATCTTTTGCAAACATAGCTTTAATCATAACAATTTTTTCTTGTTTTGCTTGCTCAATTCCTTGTTTAAGACCTCTATCAAAGGCTTTTTCTTCCCAGACATATTGTA
>CAOJBM010000066.1 GCA_948329525.1 uncultured Mycoplasmatota bacterium | reverse complement strand
ATGCTAGGCCTTATTCGACCTAGCTTTGTTCAATTTTGCTGCAAAAGTAAAGTTTACTACAATACCATAATACCACATTTTAAGCGGAAAGTAAACGGAAGTTCAAAAGAAATTGATACCCATTTTGCTCAGTGTTTATAAGAGTTTTTAGAAATTTAAAAAAAATTATTTTTCCAACATTTTAAAAATCAAAAATTTTATGCTTTCCATTGTTACATTTTTCATAGTTGATTTATCATACAGAGTAGGGTTATTTTCATAATTGATTATTACAAAATAACTATTATCATTACTAATTATTATTTGATGTGGTTCATGAATAGATAAATTGGTATTCTCAAAATGAATATATTTACCACCAATAAAATCAATATGTAGTTTTGAAATATCTTTTAACTTTAATATCTTATCTTTAATAGAAGAGGGAAACTCTAATTGTTCTATGGATACTTTCATGAGTTATACCTCCTTCCAAGCATGAAAAAAGTCCATAATATCAAGTATTATGAACTTTTTATATCTAACCGAACTATTTAGGTGTTCGGGTAATTCCAACAATGGAGCGAATGGCGTAGATATCTACAACTTTTTCACTTCTTAACGATTTGATATATAAAATATCAATCGACAATATAATTATATCATTCTGTGACAAAGAATAAAAGCCACTTTTATAAATTTGTGACTTTTTTATACAGTTCAATAAATTTATTGTAATCTTCTTCGTTAAGTAAATGATACTGTTCATTCTCTAATGTTACAACATTTTTTATGTCAAATTCAGAATACATTTCCTTTTTAAATTCAATAGTGGATACAATTATTTGGGAAGTTTTATCTACATTGTTAAAAATATATTTAAAAATTCTTGTAATATTCTGATCATCTAACTCAGCATTATTTGGACTATCAAACACTAAAGGGAATTTTATTGCATTAGGGTTAAATTTAGATTTTATTTTTAATAGTGATAAGTACCATGCATAAGTAGCTGCAGGAGTTGTACTTCCTGACACTTTAAATACACTGTCAATTTTTTTAATACTTTTAGGTTTTATTTCCTGTAAATCCAACTTTTCTATGCTTTCACTCATCAAATTAAAATATTCATTATCAACTTGATTTTTTAAATTATTGTATTCTTTTATTTTCTTTTGAATATTGCTTAATTCCTCTGTTAAAGAAATGTTTTTTTGCTTTATTTCATATATATCATTATTAAGTTTATTTCTCATTTCAATAAAGCCTTTATGTTTTAATACATCATCAATATTTGAATTAATTGCTTTTATTTTTTGATTATAATTGTCTAAATCCTTAATAAAGTTTTGATATTTATTTTCTTCAATTTGTATGTTACGTTTCATTTCATTTAATTGTGCCATCATTGATTGTCTAATAAATAGGTAATCATCATTTTTATCAAAATATTTATAACTAAATTCAAATGGTGTAATATGAGATTTGCAGTATGGGCAGGTTTCGTTTTCATATTTTTTGAAATTATTCTCATTGTCTTTTATATCTTTAGTTAATTCCTCTAATAAATTCTCAACCTCTAATTTGCTATTTTCTAATTTTATAATCATATTTTTAGTAGTGTTTAAATTATTAACAATTTTTTTATATTCATCTTTTGTTAAATTAATTTCTTTTTGTAAGGAATCTATATTAAGAGAATAATCACTGCCATTAAGTTCATTATCTAACTTTTCCATAAGTTTTTCCATTGTGTTTATTTCTTTTAAATTATTTGAAATTGCATCATTAATCTCTTTTAATTTTTTATCTAATTCATAATATTCTTGATTAAAAATTCCAAAATGTGATAATAATGTATATTTTTTATAATTTGGATATTGTCCTAAATTATTAAAAGAGGAAAAGTTTGTACAATCTAAACCATTTTGATCTACATAGTTAAGTAAATACATAAATGCTGGTGGAGTAATTTCTAATTCATTATTTCTATTTGGCAATTCAATGTGAAAATTAAATAATTCTTTTAGCTTGCCAGATAATTCTGTCCTATGATTAGTAGAAAATATTTCTTTATATTGGTCATCAACAATTCTAAAGTATTTATCTGCTCTAAAGAAGTATAATTTTCTATTGTCTATATTTATATCAAGTATTGTCGTTTTATTCGAAAATTCCCAACTATCTTCAAAGGAACAGTCGGCACCAAGGGTACTATATATACTTTTCATAATTACGGATTTTCCTCTTTTATTACCATTCTTTTTACAAGATGTAATAAAGTTTATTCCATCCTCTAACTTAATATGGTATGCTTTTTTTTCTTTTAACGAAAATATATAAATATTATTAACTACTAATTTCATTCTTTTATTTCCTCCTTTAATTTTTCAAATGAATAAATTACAATGGTATAAATATCACTTTTTGATAAGTAAATAGGGAAAGATATATCTTTGTGATTTTCTTTAAATGATTTTGCATAGTCATCTAAAGACATTTCTGTTCCTGATTCCATATCTTCGCTAATTTTAATACAGACTTCATCAATAATATTTATAACCTTTTGATCTTTGGCACTAATTAAACTTTTTAAAGATTTAGTACATCCTAATTGGAAAAGAGAACTATTTTTAGTATTTTCAATTATTTGCCTGTAACAATTTTCATAGATTTCACTATTTTTTTCATAATGATATTCTATCATTTTCTCTAAATCTTTTTTTGATATTCCTTTTTTTAAATATAAATTATCAAAATCACATTTTTCTTCGTATTTTGCTTTGGATAATGCAGTTGCTTTAATTGAGTTAAATAGCACAGTTGGCTTATTCATATAACAATTCTTTTCATGTTCATAAAATCTATTTAATTTTCCAACTAAAGTATTTTCATAATCATCTACTCCAACATTACGATATAGATAATAAACATTGGATAAATTAATATTTTCCTTTTTTGTTTCTTCTTTAAGATGCTTAATTATTTTATCTTTGGTAGTATCATCAATATCACTTAATAATATTGCTTCGTTTGGCTTAGTAACGAATTTATTATTTATAAGAGGAGCATTAGAAACGAGTAGAACTGAGATATTTGAAGATGTATTGTTATTTGAAATTTTATATATTTTTCCGATTATTGAATCTTTTGATTTGTTATCTTTTTTTGTTAAGAAATTAATGTTATTAGGTTTCCCCGTATTAGTGGTTTTTACTTGATAAAATTTTAAAGATTCATCATCATTGCAATGTAATTCAATGTCACACACATAATCAAAAACGACAGTAAAATCATTTAATACATGATAATTATCTATTAATAATTCTATTCCATATAAAATTTCAAAATCAAACCGATTTTTAGTTCTTGCTCCTGATAAATCAAAAGGTAGTTTTTCATAACTTTCTTTTATACTCATACAATTCCCCCACATCACACCTCTTTTTATCACTAGTATTATATCATTTTTATTAATAATACGAAATACTAGAAGTTACAAAAATTTATTTTTGAATGGGTATAAAAAAATAGGAAATTATAGTATAATTAATAGTGTTAATAAATTACTTGGAGGAATACTATGGAAAAATTATTAATAATGGCTTACATGGGCACAGGGAAAACAGAGTTAGAAAGCAAATATGACAATGTTATTGATTTTGATTTTCAGGACTATAAGTATATTTATGATGAATCAATAAGACATCTACCACTTGAACAAAGGAAAGGCTCAACAAATTTAAGAACAGATAATCCTAGTTATCCTAAAAATTTTCTTACAGATGCAGTACATCTACTTAATGAAGGAAAAATTGTTGTATCTCCTTTTATAGACCATGTATTTAGAGCTTATGGCAATTCTGATATTAAATCTCAAATTGAAAATTTAAGAATTATATTAGTTTGTCCTACAAGAGATAATTTTGATGAATATGTTCAACGATTTAAACAAAGGGGTAATAGTGATGAGTTCATTGCTAGAAGAGAAAAAGAATTTTCTAGTTTAGTTGATTTATTTGAACAAGCAGATAATTACGAGAAAATAATAATGAAACCTGGACAATATTTATCTGAAGCTTTAGAAGAGTATGGAATAAATTTGAACTCAAAAAGTTCTATATTGAAAAATTAAAAAAGGAGAAAATGATAATGAAAAATATTATTGTAACTGGTGGAGATGATGGTTTAGGAAGAGCAATAGCAAAATTGTTAAGTGAAAAAAATAATGTTATTATTATTTCTAAAACAGAAGAAAATGCTATGAGAATATCAAAAGAAATACCTAGTGCAGAATGTTATACTTGTGATATTACTAAACCTGAGCAGGTTAATAGTACTATTAAGACAATTATTGAAAATCAGGGAGATATTGATATTTTAATTAATAATGCAGGTGTTTGGTTGGCAGGAGATTTAACTGAAAATACTTATGAGCAAATTAGTAATTGTATAGATGTTAACACTAAAGGTCCTATTTATATGACAAAGGCTATTTTACCAAATATGTATGAATTAGGTCATGGATTAATTATCAATGTTTGCTCACAAGCAAGTTTTGATAGTGATGACTTTTCAACCGTTTATAATGCTTCTAAATGGGCTATGAGAGGTTTTAATAGATCTATTCAAAAAGATGTTAGTAAAAAAGGAATTAAAGTTACTGGATTTTATCCTGGATTTATGCAAACTAATATTTTCAAAAAAGCAGGAAATGATTATGATACCTCAATAGGTTTAGAGGTAGAAAAAGTTGCAAAAGCAATTGAATTTATTATTAACTGTGATGATGATGTTATTATACCTGAGTTTGGTATAAAGGATATTGAAAACTACTAAGCAAAAACGAAAGCTAAATAAGTAATGAATAACGAAACATAAAATTATGAGGTGGAACATTATGGATAAAAATACAATTGATTCTAATAAAAGAGATAGCGTCAGAAAAAACTATGATTTAATTGCAGAACAATATGGTGAAGATTTTGGTACTTATATTGAAGATTTAGATATTTATGAAGAATTTGAAAAACATCTATTAGATAATGCTAAAATTTTAGATTTGGGTGCTGGAACTGGCAGAACTTATTCATATTTTAATGCAAAAGGTTACCAATATATAGGGTTAGACTTTTCGAAAGAAATGAAAAATATCGCATATATAATACATGGAGAATTTCCTTATATCATTGATGATATGGTTAATGCAAAAAGACATTTTACTAATGATTCATTAGATGCTGTCTTTGCTGTTTATTCTTTATTTCATTTGCCTAATGACAATATAAAAAAACTTTTTTCTGATGTATATGATATTTTAAAAATTAATGGTATATTTCTTTTTACATATCAAATTGGTCAAGGAGAAGAAATGGCGGATGAACCTTACCTAAAAGAAAAAGGAAAAAATGTTTTGTATATGAGTTATCAATCAAATGAAGATATTAAAAATCTTTTAAATCAATTCTATTTCGAAGAAATATTTCGAAAAGAAAAAGTTGAAACTTCTGATATGGCAATTAATACAAATGAAATTACTACTGCATTTGTATTAGCTAAGAAAATAAAATAAATATTTCTTTAATATTCGGGGATGTAAATTGACTAATTAAGTTAAAACTATTATAATATGTTCCAACAAAGGGGGATTTATATGGAAATGATGCAATATAAACCACAGGAGAAAAAAGAAGTTAATTCTTTAGTATCCGAATCAAATAAAAAATTACCTATTTTAGATATTCAATTAGGTGGAGCATGCAATCTAAGTTGTATTTATTGCGATACTCCAAAATATGGATTGCCATGTTCTGTTGATCTTTCATCAATTGAAAAATTAATGAAAGATGAAGATGTAAGATGGGTATATGTTTGCGGACTTGGAGAACCAACAGCTCCTGCAAATTTAAGGCATTTAAAACAAATATTACAATGGTGTAAACAAAAAAATATTGGATTGTCTATGTTTAGTAATATGTTAAATGTTGATAAAGAATTATTAGATTATATTGATGATGGCACATTACATGTATTATTTAAATTAGATACCTTTGATAAATCTAAAATGGCATATCTATATGGTCAAGATAAAGGCGATATAATATTAAGAAACTATCAATCATTGAAAGAAGTTACACATGCTGAAAATGGAGTTACTAACCTAGGTGCTTCGATTGTTCCAACTAGTGTAAACTACAATGAATTACCAACTATTATAGATTATTGTATGACAAATGGTATTTTCCCTTTGATTGGACAACTGGAAGATGCAGGTAGTTGTTCAAAAATATTTAAGGATTTAGAAGTTAAAGAAGAAGATTTAGTTAAATTCAGAAATTATTTATCTCAGACTTATGGAGTAGATTATGAAATGCCAACTTGTCCTGCTACCATATCAGGTATTCATGTAACTAATACAAACAATATTATATTAGATAAAAGAACTGGTTTATCTTGTCCTTGGTTCTGGTTAGATGAACCTCAGCTTGAAGTAATTGGTAATATTCAAAATATGAATTATGATGAAATTGTTAATAAAATTTTAGAATATAGAGCATCTAAAATCTCAGATGTTGAAAATATGGAAAAACATGTTGAACTTTATCCTTTTGGTGGATGTGGAGGAAATGCCAAACGATTATTAAGAACATATCTTGATGTATCAAGAAGTAGAAGAATGTAAATATAAAAGATGATAAAGAGCATTTAATTTATCGCTCAATATCATCTTTTTCTATTACAGCTTTATTTTTATTATTTGTATTTCTATTGTCTTGAAGAAGATTGAAATCTTCATCATCTAAAGCCCCATGCTCATATAATTCCTTAGCAAATTCCAAGTATTTTTTCTTATCTTTATTTCTATAAATTTTATCCATAAGAAATTTTACAAGATTATAAATTAAATTTTTAAAATGTTTTAAAGATGATTGTAATGAATTATTTTCCTCTTTTAATTCTTTGATTTCTTCATTTTTAGAATTAATTTTGTATTTTAGATAGTCACCTTCATAATTAAGGTCTTCATTGTTTTTTAATAGTAATCTAATTCTATCTCGATTATTAAGAAGTTCACTTTCTAATTCTTTTAGAGTGACAGTTAGTTCTTGAATATCTTCATATTCGGCAATAGTCCTATCAATTAAATCAATGAAAACGATTGCTTTATCTCTATCAACTACATCTAAGACTAACTGGTTTTTAATTAATCCTTTTAACTTTAAATTCTCGAGCATATCTCTAATTTCTTTAGTTTTATTTTTTAAATTGTCATTTTTATCTTTTATTCTATTTAAGTTATTTTGATGAACTTCAATAGACTTCTTCATCTTTTGATAGTTTTCCATTTCAGTTATATGATAATCACGATTCCGACCTTTTAATTTAGGTTTTAACTTGTAATTAGTTTGATATTCTTTATTAAAAGATTCAATAGAAAGTAACCTTATTTTGTCTTGAATCTTGGTTAAAGATTCTTTAGTAAATACATCAGATTTACCAACTTGTTTGCTCATTCCATATTTATTTTTATATTTAATTGGAACACCAATTATATGAAGATGTGGAGAAGTTTCATCATAATGAATGATAGCACTTGCTATCTTAAAATCTGGTACAAGAGTTTCTAAATCTTTAACTTGTTCTTCAAATACATTAGTCATTTTCTTTTTATAGTTTATATCTTTTGTACTCCAAAATTTCATATCGCCAAGCTCAATAATTATCTCACAAGCTAAATCATTTTTAGTATTATTACTAACATGAGTAAAGTAATCTTTTATTTTTCTATCTTCACGAACTTGTCTATTATTATATTCAATTCTTGCTTCTTCAAATTCATCTTTATATAATTTTTTAACATCATTTACGATAGAATTAGTACCTCGAATAATTTCAATATCATATTCTCTATCATCATATTTTCTACAATTATGATTATCACATTTAGATAAACCAGCAGCATTTTGAATAGCATTATTACTCTTAGACGTTGTACCACTTAAATTAGATTTAGCACTTGATTTACTACTATTTTTCTTATTTTTATCATTACTTAAATGCAAAGAGTAACCTAAACTAGTTATATAAATCACATCTCCTTTCTGTTGTTTTTTTTGGCTATATTTTGTTTTGACAAAATATTTAACCCCTATATATTTTGACACAAGTATCAAAATATGGGGGCTAAGGTTTAGGCAACCTTAGAATCCACCTGTCTTCTGCAGTAATAATGCTAAACTTCGTAAAGCATTAAAACTACATAAGACTTCTGATAAAATAATAAGCACTGCTTTTTATTTTATCTTTTAAAATCATTCGTACTTTTACAAACTTCGTAAGTAAAAGTTCTCATAATTTTATTTAACAATCTATCGCCAATTTCACGAGTGAACTCGCACAACTTGCCACGATTGTTATAACTTTTTTGAGAAAAAAGTTAACAAAAAATCTTTTTTTGATTGATAACTTCAAAACGAAAAATGCTATTTTTGTTTTAAAGTTTTTCCATTATTACTCTTACTTTTGTTAGTCAAGAATCAAGACAAGCAACTATGGTTGTTCTTGACTAACAATTTCATTTTCTATTTCTTTTTTTATTTTCTTTGTTTCTTCATCTAGTTCATAAGTTATACAATTTGTTCTTTCCGGAATTGTGTTAAATAAATCTTCCTTATTATCTATTAAACATTTTTCATTGTTTCCTATATAGATAACGCCTAACTCAATTTTATCTAGCTTGTCCATTTTTTGATAATCTTCTATCGGAAATATTCTTACTATATTTCTATTTTCGTAATCATTAAAGAACATAACTTTATTATCATAATAGTAGGTTGCTTCAAAATAACCTACATTGTAATATTGTCTTAAAGTAAATACTATTTCGCTAACTTTTTCTATGGGTAGATATTCACTAAATCTTAATTTTGTAACAATATTACCTAGAATTGCATAATCAGTTCTTGCAAGAAATCCTGCATCATATAATTCATTACATGGTTTGCACATACTTTCTCTAAAATAAACTTCACCGAGTCTTACTTTATTATTTGAGTAATATTCTAGTTCTACATAATCAACATATCTCATAATTAAATCTGCTTTTTCACTTCGTGTATAGTCTTTCCACATATAAGTATTTTCTTCATATTCAGTAGGGTAAACTAACTCATTTATGTAATCTAGATCCCGTTTGATTAATATATCTTCTGGAGTAAACTTTAATTCATTACATATATCACATTCTTTAATTTTTTCTTCTAAAATTTTAATAGTACTTTCTACAACTTCTTTTTCAGTATCATATTCTTCAATAGTAAATGAACTATTAATATATGCTTTTCTAATTCTTTCAAATTTATTATTTTGTTCGTTTAATTCTTTTTGTAATTTTTCTTTTGGATTATTTAATTTTGTTTTAATCATTGGAAGTAGTGTTTGATTAACTATTGAATCATATTCTTGTATTTCGTTTATAAAATTATCAAATTCTTTCTCTATATCAGTTTCTTTAATTGATATTTTACAATCGTGACATTGATAGTAATAATAAACATTACCATTTTTCTTTCTTGTCGCATTACCTCCTAATATTCTATTGCATTTAGGACATTTAAGTTTTTGTAAAAATAGATATTCTTTATCTCGTTTATAATTTCTAGAATTCTTTTTCTTTTGTGCTTGGCATTCTTCCCATAATTCTTTTGATACAATAGGCTCAACAACATTCTCATAATAAGTAGGATTATTAGTTCTCTTACCATGAACAAAATCGCCTTTATAAATTTCATTTTCTATTATTTTTAAAATAGTACCATCACACCAATTTGTTTTACCAAATACTTTTTCTTTGTTATATAAATTACTAATTGTTTGATAAGAATTACCCTCATAATATAAATTAAATATTCTTACAATTTGGTCTTTTGTAGCTTCATCTGGGACAAGTTTTTTATCTACATGTTTATAACCAAAAGGGGCTCTATGTGGAATGTTACCAACTTTTATAGCACCAGCTAAACCTATTTTAGTTCTTTCACTTGTTCTTTGGTACTATAAAAGTGTAATAAGTAAACCAAATCCAACAGGTTGAAAATTA
>CAOJBM010000065.1 GCA_948329525.1 uncultured Mycoplasmatota bacterium | reverse complement strand
TGGGTATGGCAAACTTTTTCACTCTGGTTATCACTTTATAGATTTACTTAGTGATTTTATTAAGATTAACGATTCTTTAGGTGGCAATAAAAGTATTGTTAGTGGTGAAGTCTTTTCAAAAGTATTTACCCCTAATGATGAAATGAATATTTTAAAAATCGAAGATTATAAAAGACTTTTTAAAGGTCAAGAAATACCTAATTATTATGAAATAAATAGTAAACCTACCTTTGATAAATTTGGTGAAAAGGATTATCATGGACTTTTAACTTTTTATAATAAAAATGGTTTTACTATTACTACTGCTAACCTTAATTTACTACATAATGGTGTTTCTAGAAGATCTTGGATCGAATCAAAAGATTTTTATAAATCAAATGGTCGCATAAGACATGAAAGAATTAACATAGAAATAGGTCATCTTTTAAATATTCAAGTACATAGTTATCAGTCAAAAGAAATATGTGATCGTACTGATGATGAAGAACAAATTGGTGGCTTAGAACATTTTGATATATATTTCTTTAATAACCCACTTATAGATAAAGAGCCATTTAAAGAAATGCATCTTGGTGATATGTACTCTGCAAAAGAGAAAAAAGAATTTCAAGGGTATAATGAATTATCAAGAGAAATATTTTTAACTAACTTTTTAAATAATAAAGACTGTAAAGGTGATATTCGAGATCAAGCCCTAGCAATAGAAATACTTTATTCATGTGCTAAAGGTATTCATAATCACTATTACCATAAAAATAAAGTAGAAAAAATAGAAGTTCGTAACGATTATACATATAGATTTATTGCTAAAAAATTAAAAAGATATTCTAACCCAGTAGACAAAAATTTAGAAAAGATAGATATAAAAGGAAATATTCATTATAAAGATTTATATACTTTTTATAACTTTTTAAAATTTATTCCAGAAAAAAATATTTATGAAGTATTTATCTCTTTTGATGATACCAGAGATGTTGCAGGAAGTCTTTTAGATAAGACTTTCAAAAATAAATACTTTGCCATTTTATATTATAAAATATTAGAGTATTTGCTTGAAAATAAAGGGATTTCTTATCTTGAACGACTAATTGAAAAAACAAACTAGTTTACTATTCAAATACGATTTAGTTTACTTTTTGCGTACGATTTGAATACGATTTAGTTTACTATTTGAAGTCAATTTAGTTTACTTTTCAAACACGAAAAAAAGTTAATTTAGTTTATTGTTTAAAACTGTCAAGGGTGTATAATGTAGTAAAATGAGTTATTTCTGCAAAGAGATAACTTGTTTTGATTTATTTAACAATTTTTACCATTTCTTCACTAAAAAGCATTGACTTTCTTTGCTTTTGATACTAAAATATAAAGCAATTTCTGGGGTGGTTTCTATGGTTATAAAAAACTTATGGAATAAATTAGTTCCAAACTATGAATTGTTAAATAAGAATCAAGAGATTTTTTAGTGGTATTTTATGCCCTTAAAATCTCTTTTTGTTTGAAAGGAGGTTACCTTAATGGATGGAATTGTTACTCTAAATGAGTTAATCAATATAAGTGATTATATTAAAAGTGCATCTGCAACAAACGAAGAATATAACGAACTTATAGATGAAAAAATATGCGATCAATATGATATTACAGATATTAAAAATAAACTTGTAGAATTGATTAATAAGTTTAAGTCTGCTAGATATTTATATGAATTTCCTATTGGTGAATCTATTAAGGTAACACCTACTTATGAAAGAGATGAGAGTTTTCATCAAAGAAATAATGTAAGTCAAGTGGAAAAAGCCATTGAAAGAAAAGTTGATAAACAGTTATTAATGACTGATATTTATAATTCTATTATTAAGGTTAGTTATAAATTATCAAATAGTGAAGTTATATATCTTATAAATACTTTTCTTACTCATAAATCAGAAGAAAGTATTTCAGAAATACTTGGTATTTCTAAAACTTACCTACAAAAAATCAAAAAAAGTTGTTTAGTTAAAATGTGGACAGACTTACAACAATATTGTGAAACAGATGATTAATTTCATCTTTTTTTATGCCATTAAAGGAGGTGGTGCTTATGATTGTAAATAAAAAGTTCTGATGATTTGACAAACTTTACTAAAGGAGGTAGCATTTAAGTAAGGTGATGAACTATGAGAAAAAAAGTTGTAATTATATTAGTTAGTATCTTTGCTTTTTCCTTGTTATCAGTAATTGGAATAAAATGTTTTCATAAGGAAGATATAAAACAAGATAGTCTTTCAAATATTGAAGAAAAATCTAGCAAGAAAAATGATAATGAAGAAAAAAGTGATATTATAACTGATAAATCTAATCAAAACGAAATTGAAAAATCTAAGGAAGAAAAAGTAACAGAACAAGAAAATAAAGCAGATAATAAGGTAGAAAGTGATGTTCCTAAAAAATCTACTACTTCATCTTCTACTACAACAAGTAATATAAAATCAAATAATCAAAATGAAAATATCCAAAAAAATGAAAATCTGATACAAGAATCTCCAAAACAAGAAAGCCCACAACCAGTAGTACCTAGTTGTACTCCTAAAAAGTTTGATATGAACTTTGTAAGAGCAGACTTTTCATCTTTCGAATCATGTACTCAAATGGGAGATAAATATAAAGAAGTGGGATATGGATATTTTTGTGATAATTACCAAGATGATTGTGGAACAACCTATTATATGCTTACAATATATGAAAGAAATACTGGTACAGAGTATGATTTTCATACAATACAATTACCTTAAATGGTAATTTTTTTTTGTAATAAAGTAAAGGAGGAAAAGATATATGAAGAAAAAATTAAAATTTTTGCTAGCCATATTTGGACTATTAATGCTATGTCCAAGTATCAATGTAGAAGCACAGACCTATCAAGAAACATTTAATGATAAATATATGTGGATTCCAGGAACATGGGTAAATAAAACAAAAGATGGAAATACTAAATATCAACAATTAACGATGATTGTAAGGAAAAGTGATAATCAATTTGTATATTGCATTGAACCAGGTACTCCACTTGATAATAATCAGATTTATAATGGTCAAGATTATGACCAAGCATATGTAGCAAATATAACACAATCACAATGGAGAAGAATACAACTATTAGCATATTATGGTTATGGATATAGTGATTCTGAAGTAAATCATACTGACCTAAAATGGTATTCAGTAACTCAATTTATGATTTGGCAAACTGTTCCTAGTGGATACGATATTTACTTTACTGATTCCTTAAATGGAAATAGAATTACTAAGTATACAAGTGAAATGGCAGAAATGGAGGCATTATTAAGTAAACATTATGCTACACCAGATTTTGGAACTACTAACTTTGAAACAATTATTGGGCAAACCTTAAAATTGACAGATAAAAGTAGTGTATTGTCAAAATATGAGGTAACATCAAATTCTTTCATTTCATCAAGCAAAAATGGAAATGATTTATATTTAACTGCTAATGCAGTTGGAAATACTGAAATTTCCTTAACTAAAAGGGATGTTAAGTATTCTCATCCTACAATCGTATATGTAAAACCAAACACTCAAAATGTTGTTCAAGTAGGTAGTTATGATCCAATAGATACAAAAATTAATATTAATATTTTAGGTGGTAAAATTACTGCAGAAAAGTTAGATAGCAAAACTTTAAGTTATAAACCTTTAGGTGATGCAAAATTGATAGGTGCAGTTTATGGAGTATATAATGAACAAGATGTTAGAGTTGGTCAAGTAACAATAGGAAATGATAACAAAGGTACAAGCGACTACTTACCAAGTTTAGGTCGTTTTTATTTAAGAGAAGAAATTAGTGGAAAAGGATATAAAATTGATGATTCTATGCACTGGTTTGAACTTACAAAAGATAATCTATATCCAACATTGAAAGTTTTTGAAGATGTTATTGAAGTAGATGTTGAATTATATAAAGTTTTTGCAAATAGTCAAACTGGTATTTTAACAGGAGAGCCAAATATTGAATTTGAATTTTATTTAATTTCAAGTGGAGAACTTTATACAACTGGAAAAACAAATGAAAAAGGAAAATTAAAAGTTACACTTCCATATGGAAAATGGAGAGTTCATCAAAAAAATACAAGTTTAAATCATGAAAAGGTAGATGATTTTGAAATAACAATAGATGAAAATACAGAAAGTCCATATTATCAATTATTATCAAATGCACCTATAACTGCAAAATTAAAAGTTTTAAAAATTGATAAAGATTCACAAAAAGTAATTATTCGTGAGGGATTAAAATTTAAAATTAAGAATTTGGATACTAATGAATATGTAAAACAAACTATTACATATCCAACTGCTCAAACAATAGATGTTTTTGAAATGGATAAAAATGGTGTAATTATTACTCCATATGCTTTATCTAGTGGTCGTTACCAATTAGAAGAAGTAGAAAATCAAACAATAGATGGTTATCTATGGAATAATGAGCCTTTGATTTTTGAAATAGGAGAAAATAGTAACTTTATAGAAGATGAACAATATGGAACTCTTTTAGAAGTTAGATTTGCCAATACTCAAGTTAAGGGTGAAGTTACCATTAATAAAGTTGGTGAAGAACTTGTTATTGAAAACGATTCATATCATTATGAAGAAATAAAACTTGATGGTGTTGTCTATGAACTATATGCCAATGAAGATATAATTTCTGGTGATGGAACTTTAGTTTATAAAAAAGGTTCTTTAGTTGGTACTTATGAAACTAAGGATGGTTTTTTTAAGGTATCTGATTTATTTTTGGGAAAATATTTTTTCTTAGAAAAGTCAACAGTTGACTCTCATATACTAGATACTTCTAAGCATGAATTTGAGTTAAAATATAAAGATCAATATACACCTATCATTGATTTAAGTTTTACATATAAAAATTATCTTGCTAAATCAACTTTAGAATTTACCAAAACTGACTTAGTAACTGGTGAGCCACTACCTAATACGAAGATTACTATTTTTACAAATAATGATGGTGAAGAACAAAAGAAAATCTTTGAGGGTTATACCAATGAATTTGGAAAAATTACGATTACAGATTTGTTCGTTTCAAAATTCGTATTATATGAAAGTGAAGCACCAGAAAATTACATTTTAAATACTGAGCCAATGGAATTTGAAATTACTAAAAATGGTGAGATTATTAAAGCAGATATGACAAATGAAAAAATAGTTGAAGTTCCTAATACTGGTTTAAGTAATGTTAATTATGAAGTTATTGGTAGTTTAGTTTTAATAGTGTCTGGTGTAGGGTTAATTGGTTATGGCTTACTTAAAAAGAAAAGAAAATAAAAAGTTTGCCATTTTAAAATATATAGGACTATTTTTATTTATGTGTGGTCTTTTTATGTTTATTTATCATCATGCTAACACTAAATTATTAGAAGATAAAGACAATGCAAAAATTGAAACTTTTTTTAAGGAAAAAATAGTTGATAATAATGTAGAAAATACAGAAGAAAATAGTCCTAAAAAAACTACCACTTCTAACAAGGTTGATTACAATTATATAGGTGTTTTGGAAATACCATCTATCTCTTTAAAACGAGGTTTAGTAAGTCCAGATAGTCGTTATAATAATGTTAATTATAATATTCAGATTATAGAGCATTCCACTATGCCAGATGTTATAAATGGTAACTTGATACTTGCAAGTCATAATGGGGCAAGTTATATATCGTTCTTTAAAAATTTACATAAATTAAATATTAATGATATGGTGTATATTTATTATCAAGGTTATAAGTATGAATATACTTTAGATAATATTTATGATACCCCAAAAGATGGTAAGGTAGAAATTTTTAGAGATCCTAAAAAAACTGCTTTAACTTTAATCACTTGTAAGAAAAATACCAAAGATACTCAAGTTGTATATGTTGGTTATTTAACAAATAAGGAGCAATACTCTTGAATAACGAATATTGTAAAATACCTAATTTAGTAAAAAATAATAAGTATATTTGTAGTAATGCTAAACTCTTGTATGGGGATATTCTTTTACTCTGTCATCAAAATGGCTATTGTTATGCATCTAATAAGTTTCTTGCTAACAATTTAGGTTTAACTCCTAGAACTGTTACTAGACTTATTAAAGAATTAAAGGATGAAAATTTAATTAAGATTTCCTATACAGAAGAACATAATAGAAGAATATATTTAGTTTAAATTTTCTACTTATATAGTCTTTAATGACTATTACCTATGGATGCTTATTACTATTAAATATAATAAATAAAATATAAAGAAAAAATATAATAAATTTTAACTAGTTTAAATATATAACTAGTTACTAAACTAGGAGGTGTTAAAATTAACAAAAATAAAATCGAACTAATTGGTAAGATAACTAGTTTATCGTATAAAAGACAAGACATAAAGGGTAAAAAATTTATGTTTTTTGATATAGTACAAAATGATAAATTAGATAACAATTCTTATTCTTCTAGTTTTTATAAAGTTAAATTAAATGAAGAATTATTAAATAAATATCAAGATATGATAAAAGTATCAAATAATATTTATATTGATGGTTACTTAAATTCTTATTTAAAAGATAATCAAAATATTTATTACATATTTCCTAAAGAAATTAAATTATTAGATAAAAACTATAAATTAGAAAATAATGATATACCCATGATAGATTATGATACTGATGGTGTTATGATTTGGCATGGTGTAAGGTGTGAATCAGAGCCACTATCAGAAGAAGAACAAAAAGAAATGGCAGATCTGCTTAGTGCCTACCAATAAACTAATGCCAGATTTAAGATTTTCTAATTATACTGATTTATTTGATGGTCAGTCTATAATTTATATTTATGGGAAAGATAAAGAACTTGCAACCCAACAATTAAGTATAGTAAATGGAATTTGTAAAAATAAAAATCTTCCAATTTCCAAAGTCTATATGGATATTGGTGGTAGCAATAGACTTGATAATAAAATTAATCTAAAAAAATTAATTAATGAGAATAAAAACAATAATATCTTGGCTTCAAGTGTTTCAAGACTTACCAGAGATACTTTCGAGTTGTTAAATTTAAAGCATCTGTGTTATAAGAAAAATCTTAATGTTTTTGATTTAACTAATGATAGATTTATTTTTGATAAAAGTTTTGAAATGTTAGAAAATTTATTTTCAAAAGGAAGTGATGAAAACTTGCAAAGAAATTTGGATATTCTTTTAGTTAAGCCCAATAAATTACCAGTTAAAAAAACTATTAGAAATACCCTAGAAGAAAAGGAAAAACTTGTTGGTGGTGATATTCAATATACATATTTAGAAAATTGTAATGATGTTGCCATTGTCTATAATGAAAATAGCAATAAGTTAAATTTGCCTATCAATAGGGATATAGGACATAGTGTTATTTCTGGGAATTTTTTTATTGTTGGTGATGATGCTGAACTTGGTGAAGATCGTTCTTTAACTAAAAAACAAATAGACAAATATACTAATTATTTTGGAAAAATATCTATTGAAAAAATAAATAAAATGAAAGATAAAAGTTATAATGGCTTGTCTATGTAAGGAGGTGATTAAATGATGAATCAAATGATTATAGTAGGAAGATTAACAAAAGATCCAGAACTTAAAGAACTAGAAAATGGAACAAAAGTATCTAATATTACTTTGGCTGTTCCTAGAAGTTATAAAAATGCTGATGGTGTTTATGAAACAGATTTTATTAAATGTTCTTTATGGAAAAATATTGCTGAAAATACTGCCAACTATTGCCAAAAAGGTGATTTGGTAGGTATTAAAGGTCGTGTTCAAACAAGAGAAATCGAAACTGAAAATGGTAAGCATTCTGAAATGGAATTAGTTGCTGAAAAGGTAACATTCTTATCAAGTTCAAAAGAAAAAGAAAAATCAGATCAAGTGGATATATAGTTTATGAAATTAAAAGCAAAGAAAAAAGAGTTAAATAATCCCCACGACTAAATAACTCTGTTGTCATTATATCACAACTCTTTGCTTTTTCATATTTTAAAAGGAGGATTGATATATTGAAAACTATTATTTATTTAAGGAGAATGTTTATTGCTTAAATTCGTAGGTAATTCCCTTTCTAAGTTAGGGAACTCTATGAATTTATTAGCAATTACAAAATTAGATGGTGGTAATTATAATATTGATTCAATATTAAAAGCCATCAAAACTGTTACTGACTGGTGCTTACGAGTTGGTATAGCACTTGCAGGTGTTTCCCTAGTTATAGGTTTTGTTATGTATGCAGTAGCAGATGTAGATAAAAAACAACAAGTAAAACAAAGAATTATACAAACTATGTTTGGTATCGTTGGTATTATATTAGCAATTTCTTTAGTAAATTTAATTATCAGTTTATTTTAGGTGATAATTATGTTAGAATTAAAATGTGATTTGAATAGCATAAGAGAAAAATATAGTAGTAAACAAGAGAATCAAGATAATATATATAATTATTATCATGAAATGCTTGATACTATATATGCTTATGCAGATAATATCGGTGATAAAGATTTTAGAAATACTATACCCATTCCTAGTATTGCTTTAGCAACTGAAATTTTTGGTGAAGATTATTTAGATAATCATAAGTCAGATGATTTATATTTACTTACTGGTGAACATACTGTATCTTTATTAAATTATAATAGTATTAGTGATTTAATAGATAATTCTATTTCCTATTTTTCAAAAGAAAAAGATAAGGACTTTGATATATGTTAAGTGCCTTAGATTTACTTAGAAGATTAGGTTGGGCAGTCATTGATTTTATATATAATTTAATTGATACTTTATTCAATATAATTAGAGAAATTAATTTGTATGATATAGTTGATAGTGTTTCTAATAATTCCATATTTTCTAATTTCCATTCTGGAATAATTGCTATTGCTATAACCTTACTTGCTTTATTTATAGTATGGAAGTTTGTTATGAAAATACTAGAGCCAGATGATGGTTTATCTACTAATCAAATTGTTATGGAAATTGTAAAATGTAGTGTGCTTGTGCTTATGAGTGTTTTCTTGTTTTCACAAGCCAACTCCTTTTCCATGAAACTTAGTGGTTATACTTCATCTGTATTTACTAATAATGGTATAACCCTTTCTGATTCCATGCTTGGTATGTATATTACCCATTCTGATGGCTATAAAAATAGTGATGAATTTAAAAATGAAAATATAATTGATAATCTAAAAAATGATAATTTTACTAAAAAGAGAATGTTTAATGATAAATATGTTACTTCTAAAAAGTGGATACTTCCAGATGAAAAAGATTATAAATATTCTATTAATTGGTTAATGGCTATTATTGTAGGTGGCTTTTTTTTATATGCTTTATTTTTTAGTGGCATGATGGTGGCTCGTAGACAAATAGAATTTTTGTTTTTGTTTATCATAAGCCCCATTGTTTTTGCCACTTCAATAGGTAATAAACAAAGAAGATCTGCAGTCATAGAACAATTAGTATCTTTGATTTTACAAGGTGCAGTGGTAATGATGATAATAGGTATTACTGTAATAGTTATGCAGTCTATAAATAGTACCACTTTCTTTGCTAATTCTAATTTTAAAGATATGGCTTTAAAATCATTAATGTTTATTGGCTGTGGTACTTTCCTACTTACTGGATCACAAGTAATCAACAGATTTATAGGTGCAAATGTATCTGCTAATTCTGGTCGTGAACAACTTATGAGTTTAATGAGTTATGGAAATGCCATGTCTAGTGCTACCCATATAGGTGGAAATGCCTTATCTGGTGCTGGTGCTTTTGGCTTAGGTGTTGGAGCATCTGCAGTTGGAAAACTTGGTGGTAATAAAGTCGTTAATAAAGTTGGTAATGCTATTTCTAAATTTGGAAGTAACTTTAAAGATAAAAGTTCTTCTGCTAGTAACCCTATTGCTAGTAAACTGGGTAGTGGTATAGGAAATACCATTGAAAAATTTGGTGGTAAAGTTAAAAATGCCACTCCATCACATATTGGTAAAAATTTACGAAGTCATGGTCGTGAAAATATGGGTGAAGCAGTAAGATCTATAATGCCACAAAGAAATATGTATCGTAACAGATATAGAACAAGGATGTGATAGTTTGTATATAACAATTAAAAGTATTAAAAAAACTTTAGGTAAATATATAGAAATGACAGATTTATATTTAGGACTTCC
>CAOJBM010000064.1 GCA_948329525.1 uncultured Mycoplasmatota bacterium | reverse complement strand
TTAAACCATTTTGACATATTTACCACTCCTATCTGTTCGACAAATTACTATTTGTCTGTTAGATACATTATAACATTTTTTAACTTTTATTTATATAATAGTTAATAAAAAAAGAATTATTTTTCAAACTCTATTTTTTCAAAATCTGTTACAGTTTTACCATTTATTTTTAATAACATAATTGCATTATCAATAATTTCTTGCTTTTCTTTTTCACTATAACTAATCTTTTTTTGTAATATTTTAAATACATCTTCACCAGTTGTACCATTATATTCATGATTTGAAAATTCATAATTTAAAAGCAATAATTTTGATAATAATATAGTATGGGAAAATTTTATAATATTTTTCTCTTTTTTCTTATAATCTTTATCAAATATATTCATGTAATGACCTCCAGTTGCTTGAATGGTAACTCCTTTGACAATATTTGTCAAATCATGATATTAAAGTAAGGTTATTTCATAAAAATATTTATGTACCAAACGATTATTTTTCTTTCTAGCAAAAATATGTCCTATTCTATGTTCGTGATTTTTCTTATGATAGGGATGTCCATTATGATTAGTATTATGATCGTTTTCTATTATAGTTATAATTTCCCATATTCTTGGATCAAAGTAACTTTGCATTTCACCTTTTCTAAAGTATTGATTCTTAGAAAAATTACTAATATCACTTTCATTTTTTGCCATGTGATAAAATATATAGATATACCCATCATCTTTAACAGAAGATAGAAGTTTTCTCATTTTTCTTTTCATAGGTATTTTTTTATTATGATTTTCATGCAGAGAACGATAACAGTAAACAAAATCATATTTTTCTTCAATATTTGATTCATAAAAGTTTTTGTTTCTAATTTCTATCTTATCTATATTTTCTTTATAATATTTTCTATTAGATATAGGGGTAATAATTTCATCATCAATTATTCCACCATTAATATATATTTCATTTGGCTCATACATAACAACTTTTGATCCATGATTAGCAAAAGGTAAAGAGTGAAGTCCATCCTTATCATCTACAACTAAAGTTTTAAAATTGCCATTATGTTTTTCATTTAATAATTTCATATATTCATAACTAGTTCTTTGGGCAGTACCAAAAACACTTCCAACATCAATTTTTCTTATCATTTTTTCCTCCAAAAATATGTGAGGTATCTTTGGTATTGCTCAAATTAACTTCTTTGCAGTAATGGTAAAATTACCCCCATTTTTTATCTGCAAAATTTTATATTTTAATGTATTTTTAATTATTTTTATCAAATTTTTATCTTTTTGATTTTTATTAAATTCTCTAAATCCCTTATAAAATAAGGGTTTATTTTCATTGTCGTTTCCAGTTACCTAGCAGGACTTACCCAGTAACAGGTATAAGTCCTACAACAACCATTAAGTTAATACAAGCTTGAATAAGAATACCAAATCCTAAACCAAAAGCTAAATACTTGCCAAAAGAATTAGTTGCTCTTTTACTAATTTTGACACATCTAATAAAGATAAATACAAATAAAGAAGTAACAATTAAAACACCAAGAAAACCAAACTCTTCTGAAATAATTGAAAAGATAAAATCTGTTTGTGGTTCAGGAAGATAAAAGTGTTTCTGTCTTGATTTTAAAAATCCTTGTCCCAAAATACCACCTGGTCCAATGGCATATAAGCTTTGAATTATTTGGAAACCTGAACCTAAAGGGTCAACCCAAGGATTTAGATAAGAAATAATTCTTGCCATCCTGTAAGGAGCGGCAATAATTAATCCGACAATCCCAAGTAAGGCACATAAACCTATCTTAACAAAGAAGCTAAAGTTAACACCTGATATAAAGATAATTGCAACCAGTGTCACAACAATAACAAAAGCTTGCCCAAAGTCTGGTTCTAGCATGATTAAAAAAAAGAAAACGCCAATAACTAAGAAAAGTGGTAACACTCCTTTAATAATATATTTAATATTTTTTTCATTTGTTGATAAATACTTTGAAACATAAATAATTAAACCAATTTTAGAAAACTCTGATGGTTGAACACCAAGTCCACCAATACCAAACCAACTTCTAGAACCATTTCTTACAGTTCCAATACCGGGAATTAAGACTAGAATTAATAACAAAAAGCAAACTAATAATATAAGGTTTGCTTTATCTTTATACAATTTATAATCTATTTTCGAAACTATGACCATAATTACTAAACTTACAATAAAAAATATTCCTTGTGATATAACATATTTATATGGATTATGAAACTTATAATCTGCCCAAATATAACTCGCTGAATAAATCATCACAATGCCAAAAATACTAATCGCAATTATACAAAAGAATAATAATAAATCAAAGCATTTTCTCTTCATAAATACCCCCCCTAAAATTATCTATCCTACATCCAAACACCATAAGTAATAGCAATCATTGATAAGATTAAACCAACTGTCCAAAATAATTTAACAATATCACTCTCACTCCAACCACACTGTTCAAAGTGATGATGTAATGGTGCCATTTTAAATATTTTTTTCTTAAACTTAATAATAGATATCATTTGAATTAACGAGCTTAGCGTCTCAACGACAAAGACAAAGCCTACTAAGGCAAGTGATAACTCATGACGGGTCAAAATAGCAATAGTAGCTAAAACTCCTCCTAGAGCTAAAGAACCAGTATCTCCCATAAAAACTTTCGCAGGATGAGAATTAAAAAGCAAGAAACCAAATAACGAACCAACTAAAACAAAACAAAATATAGCTATTTCTTGATATCCTTCTAACCATCCAGCGTTCCAAGCTAAAAGTCCATAAGTAAAGAAAGCACATGCTGATAGTCCAGTAGCAAGACCATCTAGCCCATCTGTTATATTAACAGCATTACTAGTTCCCACAAGTAAAAATAATATAAAGATACCATAAACCCAGCTTAAATTGACATCAATACCCAAAGACGATATTTCAAGAGTTGGTTCGCCACCATTTTTCATATAAATGTAGAAGAATACTAGAGCAATTAACATCTGCATTAAAAATTTAAAAGCCATCGATAATCCCTTATTATTATGGTATTTAATTTTTAAATAATCATCTAAGAAACCAAGTAGAGCGTAAGCAAGAAAGACAATTATAACAATGACTAAATTAGAACTAAAAGAAATGCTTCCTCTTAAATATAGTAAAATAATCGTTACAATCGTTGGAAGAATAAAGATTAATCCTCCTATTGTTGGAGTACCATTTTTGCTACTATGTCTTTTGCCAACTGTAGCACTAACATTTTGGCTAATTTTTAATTTACGAAGTATTGGAATTAAAACAATTCCTAAAACTACTGATAGAATAAACCCTATCATCATGGCCATTGCTGTTTTGGCTAATATTAGCATAAGAACACCTCTTTTCATATCAATTATACTATAATATATATATATATTTAATTAGGAGAAAAAGAACTTTACGCATGTTTACATTAATTGTTTAACATAAGTCTAACAATTCCCCCATCAGCGACATAAGTATTTGCTTCTGGCTCTTGATAAATGACTTTATCGCCATCTCCATTAGTTTCGATTTTATATCCTTTTAATGTTTTTACTGCTTCTTCCTTACTCATACCAGTAACATCAGGTAATAGATTATATTTTGTATCTAACCATGTATACTCTCTTGGCATAGCATCCTTGCTTTCGGGAATATTTAAAATTCCTGCGGCTTCTTTTAAAATATTTTTGGCAATTGGAGCAGATACTGTACCACCATACTGCGTTATTCCTTTTGGATTATCAATTGCTACATATAAAACTATTTGAGGATTATCTGCTGGCATAAAACCAATAAAAGAAACAATGTAATTACCAACCATATATTTACCATTATTAACTTTTTGAGCCGTTCCTGTTTTACCACCAACTCGAAAATTTTCAATATAAGCATTTTTACCAGTACCATTAGCTACAACACTTTCTAGGGTATGCCTTACAAGGCTTGATGTTTCTTCACTAATTACTCTTCTTACTTCTTGTTTAGTGTTTTCTAAAATAGTAGCTTTTGTTTCTGGCTCTAGTAATCTTTTAACTATATATGGTTTATATAGTATACCCCCATTTATCGCTGCTGATACCCCTGTTACTTGTTGAATTGGTGTAACACTGATACCTTGTCCAAAAGAAGTTGTCGCAAGTTCTACTGGTCCTACTTTATCTAAATCAAACATAATACCTGTTGATTCACCATTTAAATCAACTCCAGTTTTCTTACCAAAACCAAAGTTATCAATGTACTTAAATAATCTTTCTTTACCTAGTTTCTGTCCCATGACCACAAATCCTGGATTACAGGAATTTTCGACCACTTGTAAAAATGATTCATCGCCATGACCACCAGCTTTCCAACACTTAATTCTTGCTCCTTCGACAGTTATTCCTCCACCATCATAGTATCTATCTTCAAATAAATTAATTGTTTTTTCTTCTAAAGATGAAGCAAGAGTTATGATTTTAAACGTCGACCCTGGTTCATAAGTCATCCAAATAGGTAAATTACGATTAATTACTTCTTCAGTAGCTAGTTGGTATTCATTGGAGTTAAATGTAGGACGAGAAGCCATTCCAAGTATTTCTGCATTATTTGGGTCCATTGCTATTATTAAAGCTCCATCTGGATTATATTTGGAAACCACATTATCAAGTTCATTTTCAATTGCTAGTTGAATATCAATATCAATCGTAAGGGATACATCTAAACCACTTATTGGTTCATCATAAACTTCATTTAACTTAAGGCGATTCCCTTTACCATCACTAAAATATTTTATTGCTCCATTAGTTCCTGTTAATTCTTTATCGTACTTTAGCTCAATACCTGATAAACCTTGATTGTCGATTCCAACATAACCTAATGTATGAGATAAAACTGTATCATAAGGATAATGCCTTTTTGATTCTTTAAGTAAATATACACCATCATAATTTAAGTTATTTATTTTTTCAGCTACTTCATAACTTAAACCTCTTCCTTCTGGATGAACTCTTTCAATAGAGCTTCTCTTAGAAGCATGTTCATAAATTGCTTCATAGCTAACGCCAAGAATTTCTGCTATGTCTTTACTAACTCTTTCCTTATCTTCAATTTGATTAGGTATTAAAACTAGTGATGTCGTTGTTATATTTGTAGCTAAGACATTTCCATTTCGGTCTAAAATACGACCTCTATCTGCTGTAACAGGTAAGTTCCTACTCCATAAGTTTTCGGCTAAAGTGTTTAGTTTTTTATATTGAAATACTTGAATATAGAAAACTTTAGCTATAATAGCAACTATAAATATAAATATAACAACAAATAAAAAATTAATTCTTTTATGAGTAGTAGTAAAAAACATAGTATCACCATTAAATTATATGAAAAAAGAATAATGTTTTGTCATTATCCTTAAAATTATTTTATTACCACACTATTTCACTAGGATATTCCATATTATCCAACTTAACATTATGGATTGAATAGTTATTTTCTTCACAATACTTCTCTATTTCTTTCTTCATTTCATAATAATCTTCATAATCTATATAAATATACACCTATTCCTTCTATTTATTAATACAAAATACAGCATATAAAGGGACTGATTTTATATTATTTTCCAAGCCAAAATTCTTTTCGGATATTCTAATACTATATTTAGGTTGATATTTCTTGGTATATTCATTTAAACTTTTACTATTTGTTCTTCTACCACTTTTAACTTCTACTGGGATAATTTCAGCATCTGTTTTAATCAAAAAATCTATTTCATAATTTAAGAAATTATAGTAATATAATTCTTTATTTCGTGGATATAACTCACAAGCTACATAGTTTTCTGTTAATACTCCTTTATACATTTTATTTTTTTCTAGTAGTATTTCACTATAATCCAAGTTAGATAATGCTCTCAAAAGACCTACATCACTTAAATAAAGTTTAAACTTATCTTCACTAACAAAAGCTTTTAATGGTGATTCATTTTTTTCAGTTAAAGAACATTTTAATAACATATTACTAGCAAGTAACCAATTTAAACTACTTTCATACCTTATTTTTCTTGCCTCACTAGAAACAATACTATATTTAAATGTATTATTGTTTCTAGCTAATTCTTTAGGAATTGCATTATATATTTGGCTATTTTTAATGCTTTCGCTATTTTCTGTATATTTAGTCATATCGGCTAGATAAGATGTAATTATCTGTTCTTGAAGTTCAAAATTAACATGAGCTATATTCTTTTCATTTTTAATAAAATTATTAATAACTGTTGGCATTCCCCCTAATATCAAATATTTTCTATATAAATCTAAAGCTTTTTCATGAATTGGTTCCATTAACTTTTCATTAGATTTAAAGTGAGTTTCTATTTCTTTAATTAATTTATCTTCTTTCAAAGCCATTAAATACTCTTCAAAGTCCATTGGATATAAGTATTTAATCGTTACTTTACCTACAGGAAAAGAAGACTTAAATCTATTAATTTTAACTCCTAACAAACTTCCTGCACAAACTATTTTATAAGGTTTATCACTTTCACAAAAGTATTTTAAAGAAGTTATCGCCTTTTCACTAACTTGGATTTCGTCAAAAAAGATTATTGTATCTTCTAAATTTATGACAATATTTTTTATTATTTCAATTTTTTCTATTATTGTATCTGGATTAATTGTTTCTTCAAATATTTTAGCAATATTTTCTTCTTTGTCTAAATTAATATAAATATAGTTTTTAAAACTCTTTTTACAAAATTTTTCTAAAATATATGTTTTTCCTGTTTGTCTTGCTCCAATTAACATTAAAGGCATTTTAAAATCTTTTTGCCATTTTGTTAATTCTTCTTCAATTTTTCTATACATAAAAATCACCCTTTTCATATCTAAAATAGCATATTTCGTGCAAAAAGTACATAATATTTTATAATTTTCGTACACATTGTACACTTTTATTAGTAATCTGTTAATAATATTAAATTAATACTATTAAAGAATCTAGCCACCCTAGCTGACTTTTAAAGATTATATTGTAGAAACCAATGAGCAAAAATCTTATTCAAGAACTAAGTATTGATAGATATTAACATTTTCGAAAATCTTTTATTAGGTTTGATACAAAATATATTCTTTCCTTAAATTTACCATAAACAAAAAAAGAGAATTTCTTCTCTATTCTGAACGAAGTGCTTCTACTGGGTCTTTTTTACTAGCCATCTTTGAAGGTACAAAACCAGCTACAACAGTTAAGAAAACACTTATTGCAATTAATATTATTGCACCCATTACTGGTAATTTCGATAAATTACTAACATTAGTTACACTTTTAATAATCATATTAGCAGGGATATTAATTAGTAAAGTAACGACTATTCCTAAAACCCCAGCTGCTAATCCTTCGATTAAAGTTTCAGCATTAAAGACTCTTGAAATATCTCTTTTACTAGCTCCAATAGCTCTTAAAATACCTATTTCTTTTGTTCTTTCAATAACTGAGATATAAGTAATTATTGCAATCATGATACTTGAGACAATCAAACTTATAGCCACAAATGCTATTAAAACATTACTAACAATATTAACTATTGTTGAAATCGACGACATCATCATCCCCATAATATCGGAGTAAGTAATCTTATCATTTTCATCTTTTCCTTCGTTATATTCATCAATTACTTTTTCAATGTCTTTCTTAGCATCAAAATCTTTTGGAAAAATATTAATTCGATCAGGATTATCTAAATCAGATACTCCTAATTTCGTTAAATTAGTTTCATAAGTACTTTGAGCATTTTCAGCATATTGAGCCATATATTTAGCTAAATCTTCTTCTTTCATACTTTGAAAATGCTTTATTTCCTCTTTAGTTAAACTAGAATAATCAAATTCTTTACTACTATTAAACTCTTGGCCTGTGAAAACATTAATTTTTTCGTTACTTTTTTGTTCTTTGACAATATCAGCATCGTTTATCTTTGCAATCAAATGGTCAACTAATTCATGAGTATAACCAACCAAGCCAACGTTATTTCCGTTTACTATCCCCTCTTCATCTGGTTTAATAATACCAACTATTTCTAAGTCTTCGGCATCTTTTAAGATTTTTTTCATGTAAGTATCATCATTACGATTATCAAGCCATAAACCATTTTTCTTAACATAATAATCAGTATTTAATAATAGTTTAAACTTTAATCCTATTAGTTCATCTTTGTCATAAGCATGACTTTCAAAATGAACTTCCTTACCACTTATCATATTATTAAATTGATCTTTTAAATCATTTTGAGAAAGCAATCCAAGACTATATAAAGTGTAATCAGATATTTCATTATTATCATTAACTAATAAAACTAATTGATTATATTTCTTTGGCCAAGTACCAGCAACTAAATTATATTGTTGTTCATTTAATTCTTGATTACTAAATATTTCATAGAAAATATCATAATTAGACATCATACCAGAATAAGCAGAACTCATACCACTTGTTCCCATTCCAATAGTATCTAATACTTGTGTTGGATTTACCTGTAATACTTCTTCTACACTATCTTTATAAAGATTTAATGTCGTATTATAACCATATTCAATACTCGAAACATAATCATTAATTTTTTTACCATCACCTTCAATATATTCTTTAAAAGATTTTAAGTCATTAGTTTTAACATCTTGACTCATTGTTGTAAATAAATCTCCCATCATATTTTGGGAATGGATTTTATCATCATCGTATTCTTTTTTCTCACTACCGCCCATTAAAGATATCATAATAGTTGACATATCAATAGATTGCTTTTCAATAGTTAAAGGATAAGAACTTAAGGTTTCTTCTTCAACTCTTTCAATATATTTTTGAATCCCATTTGATAAAGAAAGTATTAAAGCAATACCAATTATTCCAATACTTCCTGCAAATGCGGTAAGTAAAGTTCTTCCCTTTTTTGTCATTAAATTGTTTAAACTTAAAGATAAAGCGGTTCTAAAACTCATCTTACTTTTTTTATTCTTAGTACTTTCTTCTACTTCTCCTTCACTACCATTAAAAGGATTAGAATCGCTGGTAATTTGTCCATCTAATAACTTAACAATTCTTGTTGAATAATTAACAGCAAGTTCAGGATTATGCGTAACCATAATAACTAATTTATCTTTTGCAATTTCACTTAATAAATCCATAACTTGTAAACTAGTTTCGGAATCAAGTGCTCCCGTAGGCTCATCAGCAAGTAAGATATCTGGGTCATTAACTAAGGCTCTAGCTATAGCAATACGTTGCATTTGACCACCAGACATTTGGTTTGGTCTTTTATGCATTTGACTTTCTAATCCTACTTTTTTTAAGACAGCAATACTTCTTTTTCTTCGCTCTTCTTTTCCAATACCAGATAAAGTTAGAGCAAGTTCAACATTTTGTAATGCTGTTTGATGAGGAATTAAATTATAACTTTGAAAAACAAAACCAATTTTATGATTACGATATGTATCCCAATCACGAGCAGTATACTCTTTAGTAGATATACCATTAATAATTAAATCTCCCTTAGTATATTTATCTAATCCTCCAATAATATTTAACATGGTTGTTTTACCACTACCACTTTGTCCTAAAATCGATACAAATTCACAAGAACGAAATTTGATATCAATTTTATCTAAAGCTTTTTGCTTATTTCCAGCAACTTCATAAGTTTTTGTAACTTTTTTTAATTCTAACATTTTTCGCACCTTCCGATTTAAGATTATAACACAAAAGTTTTAGAATTACTACCAACTTTCTTTGCTATTATATGTTAAAGTTAGTTACAATAGAAAAAGAACTAGTCTAAACACTCATCTAATTCTTTCTTAATTTGTTCTTTATCTAAATTTTGTCCTATAAAAACAAGTTTTATCATTCTGTCCCCATAGAAAGGATCCCAATCTTTTTTGATATCAGGATTTTGGTCTAGAACTTTATTTAAATCTTTGGGACTTAACTCATCGATTAACCATAGCCCAGTATCAGATAAATCTTTCATTGTACCAGCTTGTTCATATAAATAACTCATGCTCTTATCATCACTAAAATATAAAATTCCTTTAGTTCTAATAATGTTCTTACTCCAAGGTTTATTAATGTAATTAAAGAATTTTTCACGAATGAACCACCCCGCTGCAGAGCAGACGGGGTATCACAAGGTGTTACAACATCA